>DATGJV010000203.1:0-6803 GCA_035295005.1 Ktedonobacteraceae bacterium
CCAGACGCCGCCCAGTAGTTGGAACTGGATGATGTTGGTGGTCGGTACAAACACGATGAAGAGTACCGCTCCGAATTTGAGCAGGAACGAGGCAATTTTTGCAACCTCGGACTCCTCACGACGCGAACAGTTGGGACGGAAGTACTCTTTATAAATGTTGCGCGTGAACAGGTTCGCGGACGCAATAGACATTACCGCGGCGGGTACCAACGCGCCAATGGAGATGGCGGCGAATGCGAAACCAATGAACCAATCAGGGAAAAGCTGCGTGATGAGCTGCGGGATGGCCGCATTACTGGTGGAGGGTAGTTTTGGCAGGGCAAGTGCCACAAAACCAAGCAGCGCGATCAGGCCAAGTACGAGCGAGTAGATGGGCAACAAAGCAGTATTGCGCTTCACAACGTCCTTGCTATTGCTACTCAGTGTGCTGGTGAGCGAGTGTGGATAGAGGAACAGGGCCAGGGCCGAGCCAAACGCCAGTGTGCTGTAGGCGAGCATGTTCGGCGCGGTCAGAAGCGCGTGGAATGCTTTGCTGCCTTGCGTGCGAACCGCCGCCTTCGCGAAGATGGCTCCGAAACCACCCAGATGAATAGGCGCATAGATGATAACTACAATAATGACGAGGATGATCATGATATCTTTGACCATCGCAATCATCGCTGGTGCGCGTAAACCACTGGTGTAAGTGTAGGCGGCCAGGATGATAAAGGCGATGAACAGTGGGATATCAAGGCTCACACCCATAAAGGTGTAGTTGGGAACACCCAGCGCGGTAAGCGATATCTGGATACCGAACATCTGCAACGCAATGTAGGGCAAGGTTGCCAGAATGCCGGTGAAAGCAACCGCGAGGCCCAGTGAGCGACTGCCGAAGCGGTCTTTCACGAAGTCTGCGGCAGTGACGTAGCCACGCTGTTTACAGACGGTCCAGAACTTGGGCATGAGAACGAAGATGAGCGGATAGACGAGAATGGTGTAGGGAACAGCGAAAAACCCAAGTGCGCCGGAGGCAAATACCGACCCAGGTACCGCGACAAAAGTGTAGGCGGTATAGAGGTCGCCTCCAAGCAAGAACCATGTGACCAGGGTTCCAAAACGCCTCCCTGCCAGGCCCCACTCATCAATGTGTTGCAGATCGCCCCTGCGCCAGCGAGCGGCGACGAATCCGAGGATAGTGACTACGAGAAAAAAGAAGATAAAGACGGACAATGCTACCCAGTTAACCATCGTGAAAGTCTCCCTTTCCTATTACGGTAGATGGATGGACGGACGGACGGTATGAGCGAGATGTCGGTGTGCAACAATACTCACAGTATTGTTGAGCAGAGCTATACTTTCAGCCAGAAGAGTACTGCTGTCAGGATAGCGGTCAGGATGATGCAGAGCAACTGGAACCAGTAGAAAAATGGAATACCAATGAATGTCGGGTCCTTGAAGTTGTAAAATGGTGGATACAACAGGACAATGAAGGGGAGGAGGAGCAATAGTCCAAGCCAGCGCCGACTGCTACTCCGACTACTTTGACTCTCTGGGCTCCCTTGAGAACGAGTGACCATGCAGATTCTCCTTTCGTCACTTACGCAAGTTACTATAACGCATATCGCTGCAAGGGAAACGGTATTATGACATAATGCTACGCTATCTCACAGGTATTTGTCAATAACGTTGGACGTTCGGGGGATATTGGGATGCCAGCATGTTAAAGCCTTCTGTACTATCCGTTTTATAGATAGTATCTATATATAAAGATAAGATTCAGTAAAAAGGGATATATGATGAAGAATAGCCGCGACGTAGAGGATGTGGTGAACGGGTCCGTGCATCAGGAGCATAGTGAAACACTGCAAATTGAGAATATGAGTAATGCTGATGTTGCCAGTACGGCTCCTTTGCCCGCGGGAACAACTATTCTTGCCGGGCAGTACCGGTTATTAGAGTTATTGCACGAGCGACCGCGAGTCAATCTCTATCTTGGTCGCCGTCTTCCGCGTACAGATGGAACGAAACAGCAACTGGAGGCGCAGGAGTCGCTGGTTGTTATTCGTGAACTGGTGCTGGTAGGCTTGCCACGACAGCTTCAGAAACAGGTGGAACAGGCGGCTTTTGAGGAATTTGTGTCGCCCGCAATGTTTGGTTCACTGCGCTTGCCAGGAGCGGGCGATCGGGTGCGTAGTGATGGAGAACGTCACTACCTGGTAATGCAACTGCGGGGAGCCCACGGTGGGAAAAACGGGAGTGGTGTGGAAAAAGGGCGACCGACTGTCGCGATAACCCTGGCGGAACTCCTGCTCAACCGGCGGCAATGGCCTACCTGGCTCGATACAGAGATTGCTCTGGGGTGGGGCGTGCAATTGTGCCGGATAGTAGCGCGGCTACACAGGCTCGGATTGGTATTTGGAGACCTTGACCCGAACACGGTAGTAGTAGATGAGGGCGGTCCTGCGGACTGGTCACCTGTACTGCTCGTTTCCTGGCCTCCAGCGCCACAATTCTGGCGAGCATCAACAATGCAAAGCGACCTTCTTGCCACATGGTCACAGATATTTCCTATAGCCACTGAGCTATCTACCAGCGCCTTTGCCGCGCCGGAGACACTGGAAGGGAAGTGTGATGAACGCTCGGATATCTATTCATCAGGGGCCATTCTCTATCTCCTACTGACGCGCTACGCACCTGTTGCCGCACGGCATCGCCAGAATAGTGATCGTATCGAGCTGATTCCGCCGCGTCTCTTTAATGCGCAGATTCCGGTAGCATTGGAACAGGTGTTGTTGTGCGCACTTTCCCTTGAACCGGCCCAACGTTATCCAACGGTCTTCGCCTTTATTGAGGCGCTGGAACGGATAGATATGAAGCTTGTAGACACGGACAATATCGAGCAAGCGGCATCACCATTGAAGAAGGTGATGCGTTGGGTCAAGCACGGAACGTAGGGGCCCGATTGATCGCGCCCAGGATACAGGCAGTAGCAATCTACCCTGGCGCGATCAATCGGGCCCCTACGTTCCGGCCTCATCATTGTATGGTGACTGAAATTGTGAGGGCATGGGGTAGGAAACTCCCGGTTCGGGGAGTAGCTTCCCCTGCGTGCCTTTGAGCGTGATGCCGGGCATGCCCGCGAGTATTGAGGGCGAGTCATACTGGTCATCGTTGATGGGCAGGTTGAAGAGCGACTCGAAGAGTGGGCCTTCCAATGTCTCCTCTTTAATCAAGCGTTCGCTGATCATGATCAGGCGTGTTTTGTTTTGTTGCAGGATATGGTGGGCTTTATCGAAAGCTTCCTGGATGATGCGGCGCGTCTCCTCGTCAATTTCACGTGCTGTTTGCTCGCTGTAGTTCCGTTGTTCGCCGAAATCGCGGCCCAGGAAGACCAGTTCGTCTTTGTGGCCCAGCGCCATTGGCCCAATGCGGTCGCTCATGCCGTACTCTGTCACCATCGAGCGAGCAATTTTGGTGACGCGCTCGATATCGTTGGAGGCACCGGTAGTGACTTCGCCGAAGATAATCAGTTCGGCTACGTGACCGCCGAGGGCGTAGGCCAGCATATCCTCGAATTGCGGCTTGCTCCATAGATAGCGGTCTTCGGTGGGTAGTAGCATAGTGAAACCGCCGGCCTGACCACGGGCGACAATCGAGACTTTATGCACCGGGTCGGTATTGGCTAGCATGCGAGCGACCATCGCATGACCCACTTCGTGGTAGGCGGTGATAGCTTTCTCGCGTTCGCTGATGATGCGGCTTTTGCGAGCGGGGCCGGCGACGACACGATCAATGGCCTCTTCCAGTTCACTCATACCAATGCTGCGTTTATTGCGGCGGGCCGCGAGAATAGCGGCCTCGTTGAGCAGATTGGCGAGGTCAGCTCCGGAGAAACCCGGCGTCTGTTTCGCCAGTGTATCCAGGGTGATGTTTTTTTCAAGCGGTTTCCCTTTGACGTGAACCTGCAAGATGGCGATACGTCCACGGATATCGGGCCGGTCGAGGACGACCTGTCGGTCAAAGCGACCGGGGCGCAAAAGGGCGGGATCAAGTACATCGGGACGGTTGGTAGCGGCAATGACGATGACGTTCGTGTTGGTATCGAAGCCGTCCATCTCTACCAGAATCTGGTTGAGTGTCTGCTCGCGTTCGTCATGTGAGCCGCCGAGCCCGGCGCCGCGCTGGCGGCCAACGGCGTCAATTTCATCCACAAAGACGATGCAGGGGCTATTGCGTTTGGCCTGGTCGAACAGGTCACGCACGCGGCTGGCACCAACACCGACGAACATTTCGACAAATTCGGAGCCGCTAATGCTGAAGAATGGCACACCGGCTTCACCGGCGACAGCGCGTGAGATAAGCGTTTTGCCAGTTCCTGGTGGGCCTACAAGCAGTAATCCTTTGGGGATACGGGCACCCAGGGCGACGAATTTCTCAGGGTACTTCAAAAACTCGACAATTTCCTGCAGTTCTTGCTTGGCCTCTTCGACGCCTGCGACATCGGCAAAGGTGGTTGTTGGTTTGTTGCCCATGAACATGCGTGCCCGGCTTTTGCCAAACGAGAGGGCTTGATTATTGCTTCCTTGCGCTTGCCGCATCATGAAGATGAGTAGACCACCGATGAGCAAGAAGGGGACGAAGCTGATAAGGACATTGAGCCACGCACCAACGGCGCTGGGGGCATCGTATTGTAATGTTAAGTACCGGTTACTGGCATAATTGATCTGGTTGTCCCGCAGCACCTGCGTTATGTCAAAGGTATCATCTACGTTGGCGGCTTCTTTGGCACCGTTCTGCGCATTTCCTCGCGTCAACGTGATGGTATTGGTGCCGACATCAAGCGTGTCCTGCTGATGATTGTTCATATCCGTCTTAATATCAGCCAGGATCGTGGAGACTGTTACTGATTTTGTATCGGACGATGAACGGAAAAAGAAGACAACCAGGACAATGGCTAGTACAATCAGCACCAGGAAAATGCTGTTTCTAACCCATTTCCCATTGCTAAACATAGGGTTCCTCTCTACTAACAGGGCAAGCCGCACTGCGAAGATAGCATCTATCTATCTTGTCTAATGTGTCAATTTCATCTATGATAGTTGTCTTGAAGTACTCCTCTGAAGCACTCAACGAATGAGTCTATTGCCCGCTCATTATAGCACATTCTTTTACGTTAATGGAACTGGGTGCCTGGAGGTTGGTAGCCGGGATAGGACTTATGATATGTGACGAAATCAGGTATCATAGCATGTTTAATAGCAAGTGGATAGAACAATGTTGTGTTTGCACTAGCTGAACAAAAGGCGTATACTTTCGCTATTGATAAAGTCTACAACTCTCTTATCATATGGTACAGATTGGAGGGATAGAGTAATGGATACTTCAGAACGCACGCCAGTGGCCTCGGAGGCTTATGAGGGTACGGCGCAGCATACTACCACGTTCTCTGCTGCGATGAAGGAACAAAAGCAGGAAAACACCTTCGCGCCTGGCTTCCTAACCGGTATATGGTCTCACGCTATTGTTGGCTATTGTGCGGCACTCGTGTTCCAACTGATAGTAGTCATCGCACTCTTCGCACTTATCCATATCTACCCATCCTTTCATTTTCCAGAGGGTCCTCTCATTCTCGTCATTCTGTTAGTATCACTTGGTTGGGGAACAGGGCCGGGCATTGTTGCTATGCTTGTCGGGGCGGCCCTGCTGCTTTATTTTGCGCTGCCACCTCTTTACTCATTACGAGTAACGCAGCCAGAAGATGTGTTTGGCCTGAGTGTGTATGTGATTGTCGGGCTGATAATTGGTATCCTTGCGAGCAATACCGAGCGAGCCCGCCGCGCATCTGAGCAGCTACGCTTACAGCTGAACACCATCATCGAGGCGATTCCTGACTCGCTTGTACTGTATGACCTGCAAGGCAGACAAATTCAGCAGAATCGTGTAGCACGCGAGCTGATTTCTGAAGACATTCCAGCTATCCCCCTCGCGGAGATGCCTGATAAGCTTGTTCTGCGTAGTCCGAGCGGGGCTTTGCTTCCACTTGAAGCGTTACCACTCACCCGCGCTTTGCATGGAGAGACAGTGATTGGATCGGAGCTGATCTATCGCATTCCAGGAATGCAGCACGATCGTCTGGTTTCTGTCAGTGCTGCACCTCTATACGTTCCTTCAGGAAAGAGCATCGTAGGCGCGGTAACTATTACGCATGATTTGAGCGAACGCAAGCGAGCGGAAGAGCAAGAGCATATTCTCGCGGAGGTCAGCAAAGTTCTTGCTTCCACCCTCGATTATCAGGAGACGCTTGCCAATATTGCCCGCGTGGTCGTTCCCCAGCTTGCCGACTGGTTTACTGTTGATCTGGTAGATGCAGAGGGAAATTTTGAGCTGGTTGAGGTCGGTCATAAAGACCCGGAACAGGTGCAATGGGCGCGAGCATTACGAGAAAAATATCCGGTTGATCCTGCGTCACCGAGTGGCGCTCCTCATGTCGCACGGACAGGTGAATCCGAACTCTATCGCGAGATTACCGATGAGATGCTGGCTGCCTCTATCAAAAACAAGGAAGAACTGAGTATTGCTCGCCAGCTTGGCATGGCCTCTGCAATGAATGTCCCGCTGATTGCGCGTGGAAAAACCCTCGGTGTGGTGGCATTTGCTTCGACGGAATCGGGCAGAAAATATGACGAGCGCGACCTTGCGCTGGCAGAAGAAGTTGGGCGTCGTGCGGGCGTGGCTCTTGACAATGCTCGACTCTTTCGCGATGTACAACAGGCCCGGAATCAACTGGATATCATCTTGCAAGGCGTCGCGGATGGGATTATCGT
>DATGJV010000204.1:0-6143 GCA_035295005.1 Ktedonobacteraceae bacterium
AGGCAGGTCAGATAAGCTCATCCGACCTGCCTGTTTTTTCTGAACGTGTAGAGTTTCAAGTAAGACGATTGCGGCGCGTCGTTGAGATAGTCTGACGGCCCGAATAATTGGGGGCAAATATCACCCTGCATAGAGATACAATACCCCAGGCTATCAATGCGTACACAATCATCGCGACAATCGTTGAAAATTCAAAGACGCTCCGACCGAGAGTCTGATCGTTGAAGATGCCGTTAAAGGGTCCGACGAACACATGGCTCAGGTTGTACAGAAACATGACAAAGCTACTGCCCTGATTTGCTCCTAACAATCGGAAAAGGAAGCGCAGTAGTAAGATGATTTCTAGTACAGCTAACACAAAGTACACGATTCTTGCAATCCAATAACGCCTGTTGGTGCGTCGCAGATTTTCATCTTCAAAGACTTCCGCATGATTCTCGATGCGGTTACCCGCCTGGTCAACATAGTTTTCGCGCTGGCTCTGGACATTCATCCCATCGCCGTTGACTGATCGAACGGTATCATTCGCTGCTCCATAGGGAGCGGGGTCTGGTGTCTGCTGGTACCCTTGCTGCATACGTGGATCGGGTGGATAAGGTTGATTACTCATCACAGTTTCTCCTTAATAACTTGTATGATGACAAGTATCTTCCTTATGACACGTATGTAAGGGTTAAAAAGTGGCACTTCTGTATCTCTTAAAAGAGAACTCCTCTAAAGCCCACTCAGGAGATAAGCATGATGAATACGTTGAAAGGTCGCATAGTCTACAATTTCCCATGTCTGGCTGCTATCTTGATTTGCCAAACTTACCCAGGCGGCTGCATAGGTGTTGGCGGGAAATGTTTTGCGTCTTTCCATCTTGCCAGTTGTGCATGTATTTCCTGTAATAACGACGGGGCGATTATTGATGATACACGAACCAGCTATTAGCTTCTTACTCGTGTTGCAAAGCGCGGTATTCGATGTCTTTAATTGTGGTAACAGTTCTTTGATAGTAGCCATGATTATTCCTCTCCTATACTGTACGACAGAAGAGAGGAAGCTCAGTATGCTCACTTTCCACTGTTGTTCTAATTATACCATAAATTAAGTCGCGTTATGACGTAATGCCTCGGCGAAGGCCGTAATGGAAGAAAAACGGTCCTCCGGTCTTTTCGCCAGGGCACGCGCTAAGACGTTGTTAATGAAGGGCGAGATGGAGCGGTTGAAAATGGTAGTGGGCTGGGGAGGCATAGTCATATGCATCCGTTTCATAATTTGTTCGGAATGCCCCTGAAACGGGGGTCGTCCGAGCAATAGTTCATAAGCGATAACAGCGAGGCCATACTGGTCAGAGGCAGGCAGCGAAAAGCCGCTCCATTGCTCAGGAGCCATATACTGAAACGAAGCGGGCGATTTCGCGGTAAAGGTACCGTCCTGTACAATGGAGAAATCGGCGAGGAGCAAATGCAGCTGGCGCATCTTTTTCGCTTTCCCCTGAATAAGCACATTGGTCATCTTGATATTCTGGTACGTGAGATGGTTATCATGCACAAATTGTAAAGCGTCCGCCAACTGCGAAATAACGTGGCTCACATCCTGAATAGGGTACATTCTGGAAGGTCCAAACTGGCGTAACCAATCCGTAAGCGACCCTTCCTCACAATAGGGCATAACTTTGTAGATGAAGGGAAATCCACTAATATAGGTTTCTCCACAACTGAGCAAAGGAAGTATTTGAGGATGCCTGAGACGCGCAATCAAGTCAACCTCACGTTGGAAATAATGATCATCGGCCTTCTCCTGCTCGCCAGTATGGTAAATAATAGCTTCTGTAGGAACCGCTTTGAGAGCGACATTTATCTCTCGCAAGCGGTCGTATGTCAAATACACGTTGCTTTCCGAGCCAATGCCGAGCGGGGCATGAATTTGATAGCGTCCGATATTTTGCCCTTCCAACGATATTGTCGGTTTCCCAGGCTTCTCAGCCGCCTCTCCGGGAGTCGGAGTCAAAGGCGCAGTAACGGCGGGATGTGATGATGATGACGATGAGAGCTTTACGGGTGGTAGAGGAGATGTCGTTTGAGTAGAGAAGTGAGTGGAAGTCTGAGCTATCTGGGGAGGTTGAACAGGTGGCAAAGGCGCAGAAATTTTTGGCGAGAGTTCGTCAAACGTTGGCAAAGAAGCAAAAGACTGCGCAGACAACTGTGTATGCAAGCGAATTAATGGAGTATCCCAATCAAACTTCTGCGAAATCTGCCGCAGGAGACGTAGAAGGAAAAAATGGTCTCGTGCGTCTTCCTGGCCCAAAATGATGGCGCAAGGCGCGAATGGTACTTTGAGAAAACGGGTGAAGGCAGCTAATGCAGTAGGCATGGCCGTTGGACGAAAGCCTGCTGACGATAAAAGAGACGTGATATAACGCGCACGCTCCTCGTGCGCATCAATCACTAACACTTCACGCGCATTGAGCAGTGGGAGTACTCTAGATGTGCGAATTTTCGGCGAATTGAGCGATTGCTGCAACAACATCAATAACGGATTGAGTATGTTGTCTGGATGATCAAATGAAAATGAAATTTCGTGCATTTCTATGCTCAATTTGCTTGCTCCTGGCAATATTGAGTATCACCATCTGGGTCTCCACCCAATACTACTCAAATACAATTACATGCGAATTTATGGTCGAAGCTTAGACTGTTTTACGCGGCGCAGCATAATAGCCCCACTTCCCCTGTTTCTTTCTCTCCTCACTGAAAGCAATTCTCTCTCCCTATTTTATAACAAAACTGGACATAACGGAAGGGTATACTCTTTGAACCGGAAATTCCCGTAAAATTAGCCCAAATTTCCTATTGGATAGCGAGCATGTCCCGCTTAACATTCACAACCCTTCACTATGAACCGTAGAGTTGTTGCACACGCACAATATTGGCAAGCAAGGTCGGCACATCGGGGGTTTTGCCATAGAGGGGATGATCTCGCTGTGCCATACCTGTTGCAATGCGTGTCATGGTATCTGGAGCAGACAATCCCTGCGCCAGAAAATGAGCGCCGAGCGCACTGATGATAGGGGTCGCGAAAGAGGTACCACTCCAATCGGCCCAGCCCGTTGTATTTTGCTCTCCCAACGGAAATGTTGGCGAAATATAGAGACCACGCACGGCATCAGCTATATCATTGACATCCATCAATAGAAACTCGTCGCCGCCAAATGTCGCTACGCCCGTGTTGCCCCCCGTTATATTGGCAGCGTTCGCGAATTGTGAAGGCTGAAGCTGGCTATTGACGGAGGTTACGCTCAAGGTCGTATCATAGCTGGCAGGAACACGAGGCGGACGCGGCAGTTGTCCCTTTTTCGCTGCACGAACAGAATCATTACCGGCGGCGGCTACTATCAATGCTCCCTGGGCATACAGAGCTTCAAAAAGGAGGCGCAGACCATCTTCAAGCGACTGCAACATACGTATCACACCCGATAACTGAACGGTTTGCCATTGACGATGATCAAACCATACATAGGGCAAACGACGAATATCTGGCATGACTGTCAGGCTGAGGTTAATCACGAGGCGGCGAAGTGCCCCTGACTCCAGTTCATGTTCCAGGTCGGTGAGAGCCGCAAAGAGATTGTAGAGATCGCAGCCGCCGAAATCATTGAGGATACGGATGAGTCGCAAGCGAGCGCGAGGCGCAATATCGCGGATTATCCCCGTGACGAATAAGCCATGATCGGGCATGAAATAGTAGCGCGGATCATTTTCGGCATCGCGCCCGGTACGAATATCATTGGTCACAGGATAGCGATCATATTCGATAGCAAAGGAGCCATTCTCACTCCGTAGATTCGTGTTGAGGCGTTGCAGCAACCAGTTCCGGCGCAGTTCCGGGCGGGTCGCGGCACTGCGCAAGCGGTCAGGATGATGGGCGGTATCCAATATGGCAACCGTTACATCTTCTGCGCCATTGCGATCAAGCGGTATAGATTGATCAACGAAAGACATATGCCAGCCGCTAGCTGCAGTGCCACTCGCCTGAAGATCGAGTTGGGGCGCAGGGCGTGGAGGGAAAACCGGCCCTCCATACCCGTAGAAAACGGGAGCCGCCGTTACCAGCCAGTTCGGCATGGCTGAAACAATAGATAAACCTTCCTGTGCCAGTTGCTCAAGATTGGCATGCAGATAGGAAAGCGCCATTGGCATCGGGTCCAGCACTTGCGCATCATTGTGACGTACATGGAAAAACAGCGCGGCGTAAGGGAGTTGTTTGCGCAAGCCAAAGATAAAGGAGCGGCGGCGAACAGGCGGCATGGTGGGAGTTTCGTTCCAGCGCCCTGCCGTGCCATAGGTATCTAGCATAAGATCATAGCGTGCCAGCAAGGAATTCAATCTGCGCAGGACTTGCTCAACCAGTATTTTCTGCTCGTCGTTTACCAATCGTCGCGGAAGCTGAACAATAACAACTATTTCGCCGGGTACCCAATGACACAATTCATCTGGTGTTCCCATCAACTCTATGGGGCTACGAGACATCCACATTACCCCCTGTGCTTATAGTTATGAGGCGCATGCGGCTAAGCGTGTTACGATGGGTACCGCAGAGGCTGAAATATGCGTTTTGTACACTCCTATTATACAAGAACAAGCGGCAAGTAGCAATCAGTAAATGTGGGGACAGTGAAAATTGTGAATGTTTACTGCGGGTCCAGGGTATCCCTTTGCGGGTACCCAGGCCTTTCACATACCTTCTAGCAAAGAGCCACAGACCCATACCAGATCAACAGGTATGTGATGACATCAAAATGATTCAATTTTTTCGAATATCCAGCTGGGACCTTGTTTGACCGCAGAAACTTCACCATTTTCTGCGGTGAGAAACTCAAAGATACCCCAGGAGGTGCAACCGAAGCGCGTAGCATCTACAGGGGTAAATGCTATTTCAAGGTTGTCGTTTTTTGAGTAGATGCGTAATTCGCTCTCAACAATACGGACAGCATATGTATCAATTCCCTCAAGTGCGTAGATACCTTCGTAGCTCTTCCATCTGCCAGGATCGGGTGCAGTAGTAAGTTCCGTGCGTAGATGGACAAAAGAATTGACATAGATACAGGGCGTTGGCCCACCAGATGAAGGGAAACCGACAGATATCAGTGTTTTGTCATCTGCTTTCTGTCCAATATAGAGGTCCTTGCGCACCGCCTGTAATGGAATTATCGTGTCATTCTGCTGTAATATCAGACGATCATCCTCTGCTTCAATTTTTGCGAGTCCGCGCCATTGTCCCAGATAGGTACCACAATACTTTGACCAGAGCGACCGATCAGGCTCAATAATCTGTGCTTCTGTTCGTTGCTTTGACAGGTTCAGTAACCCATCAAAGATATGCTCTGTGAGTGCATCTACCGTTGGGAGCCAGCGATTAAAGGTCATGATAACGGCAATTCCCTTTTCTGGGAGCAGCGCAAGCCGACTGCCGAAGGTGCTGATGCCGCCATCATGCCACACCTGTTGCAACCCCTTATAGGTCTTGAGAAAAAAGGTGAGGCCATAGGCGTCATCATCAGGAGTATAGAGTAATGCCTGTGGCCGGTGCATCTCTCGTACTGACTCAGGGCATAACATCTGTTGCCCCTGAAATACCCCCTGTTGCGTATGCATGATAGCGAAATTTGCCAGGTCCATCACTGAAGAAATGGCAAACCCGGAAGGATAATGCGCCACATTATCAGCATATTGATGCTGGACATGCAGTATGCCATCCCTGTCAAGATCGTGCGACTGGGCTAAAGGATAGGTCATCGCCTTTGTCGGATCAAAGGTCGTGCGCAGCATCTGTAAGGGGTCAAACACGGCTTCCTGCATAAAGTCGGCATAGTGCTTCCCGCTGGCAACCTCAATGAGGTACCCTGCAAGGTTGAGGCCGGGATTGCTGTAGGACATCACTGTGTTCGGCGGCGCAAGCAGCACATATTCAGGTATCTGCTCGCGTACAGATATCTCTAATCCCCGCGGGTCACGGCTACCAAAATGCTGACCATCCGTTGGCAACCCCGATGTATGGCTGAGAAGCATGCGTAATGTGACACGTTCTGTCGCATCTGGATCACTCAAGCGAAACCATTCAATATATGCCTTTACGGGTGTGTCCAGGTCAAGCTTACC
>DATGJV010000205.1:0-8962 GCA_035295005.1 Ktedonobacteraceae bacterium
CTGTAGTGCCATGATTTTTACAGTCCTTTGGTTTTTTTGCATGTTCTTTGTAAAAAGTATAACACACCACTGCTACCAGCTAACCTCGTATAGCTGGCTGGTAGCTGGCTGGCTCTAACCCTTGACAACCTCATCGCCCACGCCAGATACTATCTCTAAACAACAGATATGGAAACGTAATTAAGGAGTTCCGTATGTTTGATAAGAGTAAGATTGGTCAGAGCTTTCCCGCGTTCACCATTGAGGTTGAGCGCGGCAAAATCCGCGAACTGGCGCTTGCCATTGGCGATGATAACCCCATCTATCAGAGTAAGGAAGCAGCACAGGCAGCCGGTTATCCCGATGTGCCGCTTTCACCTACCGCTCCCACGCTATTGGGTTTCTGGGGCAACACAAAAATGGGTGGTCAGTTGCTCAGCCTGGGCATTAACGTGATGCGCATCCTGCATGGCGAAGAGGAGTATGAATACCTGGCACCCATCTATCCAGGCGAGACCCTTACCGGCGTTATGACGCTCGTTGACGGCAAAACACGCGAGGGCAAAGGCGGCTCCTCAATGGATATCCTCACCACCGAGGTACGCTATACCAACGCAAACAACCAGCATGTTCTGAGTACCCGCACCGTCATCGTCGTGCGTAACTAGCTTATGACTCTGTAGGGGCCGATTTATCGTGCCCACCGCCGATTGATCGGCAACGAGGAGAACACATATGACAACCAATGCTCAACCCGCGATAACACGCTATTTCGAAGATGTACAGGTGGGGGACGAAATTCCGAAGCTGGTTAAACCGCCCATCACACATCTACAACTGGTGCGCTATGCTGGTGCCTCCGGCGATTTCAACCCGCTACATACCGACCCTAAAATTGGTGAGATGATTGGAATCGGCGGCATCATTGCACATGGTATGCTCATCATGGGCTTCGTAGGCCAGTTGTTAAGCGACTATGTTGGACCAACATCGTTGCGCAAATTCGGCGTGCGCTTCAAAGGCATGACACACATAGACGACGAAATCACGTGTAGCGGCACTATCACGAAAAAATACGAGGCCGATGGCGAGGCACGTATCGAGGGCAAAGTACAGGCTGCCGACCAGAACGGCGATGTGAAGGTCACAGGTACCTTCGTGGCAGCTTTACCACATCGTGATAAGTAAGAGAGGAAAATACAATTATGGGTATGCTTGATGGCAAAGTGGCTATTTTAACCGGTTCAGGACGCGGTATTGGCTCCGCCGCGGCAAAGCTATTCGCGTCTGAAGGCGCAATGGTGGTTGTCAGCGACCTTGACCCTAATCCAGCAGAGGAAACGGCGGGAGCGATTCGCGACGTTGGCGGAAAAGCCATCGTCGTCGCGGGTGACGTGACCGATCCAGCCTTTCCGAAACAATTGATTTCAGCAACGCTTGATACCTATAACGGCCTGGACATCATCGTCAACAATGCCGGGTACACCTGGGACGGCGTGATTCAGAACATGACTGATAAGCAGTGGTATGCCATGCTGGACGTACATACGACCGCGCCTTTCCGCATTCTGCGTGAAGCATCGGCCTTCATTCGCGAGGCGGCAAAGCGCGAACAGACCGCCAGTGGCCGCGCCAATCCACGTAAAGTCGTCAACGTCTCTTCGGTCTCCGGCGTCTACGGTAACGCAGGTCAGGCCAACTACTCGACCGCTAAGGCAGGTATTACTGGTCTGACTAAGACGCTGGCGAAAGAGTGGGGCCGTTACAATGTGCAGGTTAACTGCGTCTGCTACGGCTTCATCGAAACGCGCCTGACAGCCGCCAAAGAGAGCGCCGAGAAAGTGCAGCGCGACGGTGAGGAAATTGCCCTGGGAGTTCCCGACCAGATGCGCCAGATGGCTCCATTGCTCATTCCGCTGGGACGCCCCGGCACGCCAGAAGAGGCGGCAGGCCCAATGCTCTTCCTGGCCTCACCGCTTGCCAACTACGTCTCCGGTCACGTGCTGGAAGTAACAGGTGGACGTGCCGTTTAACTATCTAAAATGGTGTAGGGACCGATTGATCGCGTCCTTATCCAACAATGTACGCGAATAGTGAAAAGGGGGACGCGGACGCGATCAATCGGTCCCTACACCATTGGCAAGGACGTACACCAGATGCTCATACAGATCGTTCTCTTTCAGGGCTTTGATGAACTCGACGTTATAGCCCCATTTGAAGTACTGAAAAATGCGGCAGCGGCAGGTGCCAACCTGCAGGTTGAACTCGTCACTCTGGATGATACGCAGGAAATCACCGCCGCTCATGGACTACAAGTACAGGCTGAAGGTCATCTGGGCAATGGGCCGCGACCAGATATTCTGATTGTCCCCGGCGGTGGGTGGAACAACCACGCGCCACAGGGAGCGCGAGCGGAAGCACAGCGTGGCGAGCTACCCTCCGCTATTGCGCGTCTTCACAAAGAAGGCACAATCATAGCCTCGGTCTGTACCGGGGGCATGCTGGTCGCAGCAGCAGGATTGAATGTTCATCGTCCAGCCATTACCCATTCCGGGGCAGTTGAGGAACTGCGAGCGACCGGGGCAACCATTATCAACGCCCGTGTTGTGGACGACGGAGACCTGATTTCCGCTGGCGGCGTCACTTCCGGCCTCGATCTCGCGCTCTGGCTGGTCGAACGATTTTTCGGTGCCGCGCTCGCACTGAAAATAGAACGTCAACTCGAATACGAGCGCAGGGGAACCGTCTGGCACCGGTAGGGACCGATTGATCGCGTCCGCGTCGTTATCCCCATTGTTTACGAATATCGTTGGGTAAGGACACGATCATGCAGATGAAAGAAATCTTGCAGGAAGAGAGATGCGACATTGCTGCGCTCGTCGAATTGGGTGTGCTGAAGCGGACCCCTACGCGCTGCGGCGCATGATCGAACGCGCCTGCGGCGCGGGTCAGGCTTGCTGCGAATCCTCCACCTCCTGTGTCGGGGGTGCATCCTCCTTGAGAGGATTGTGTCCTAATTTCCTGTTCAAGACCAATATTCCCAGTACATCCATAATCACACGGGAGGCGAGTAGAGCAGTCCCATCGGCTACATCGTAAGGGGGAGAAACTTCCACGACTTCCATTCCCGCCAACCCTTCTCGCGCCACAAGGTGGAGGAGTTTAAATACTTCGCGTGGCAGAAACCCACCTGGCTCTGGCGTACCCGTACCAGGCGCGAAAGCAGGGTCGAGGCAATCTATATCGAAACTGAGAAAAACACACTTCGCATTCTTCCAGGCAATATCAAGTGCGTATTCAGCCACCCGCTCGATGCCATAGCGATCAACATCTTCCATCGTCATAATCGTTGTGCGCCGCTCGCGTGAGGTGGAATACCAGTCGCGGGGTTGTGTCCAGCCTCCTATGCCTATTTGTACAAGATTGGTGGGAGGCGCATTGGGAATGTTGGTCGCATGAAACCAGGGAGTCCCATGCATCCGCTCATCCATATTGTGTTCGCTGATATCAGCATGCCGGTCAAAGTGAATAATGCCAATATTGCCGTCAACATGTGGTGCCAACCCTCGAATATCGGGGTACCCAATCGAATGATCTCCGCCCAGGACGATAGGAAAAACGGCCCGCTCATGCACATGGCTGACCGCTTTCACGATCTGGTCAAAACTCTTCTCAATGTTCGCCGGAATCACGTTCACATCTCCGACATCAACCATCGTGAGCGATTCCACCAGATCAACGCCCAGTGATGGGTTATAGCCTGTCCCAAGCAGTGACATACGCCGGATAGCCTGGGGACCCCAACGTGTACCTGAGCGATAGGTGGTTCCGCAGTCCAGAGGGACGCCAACAATAGCAACGTCCTGACCGCCAAGCGTGCGCATATCTTCCAGAAATGGAACGCCCATGAAGCGGCTTCCGGCTGAAAAATCTCTCCCATCTCGATCAAACAGGGGAATGTTCCTGTCACGGATCGAGTCGGCTGATTCCATTCCATACTCCAGTGCTTGCCGGGCCAGTTCATCCCGCCGGGTCGAAGGCCACCCGGCCTCGCGTTCCATTGCCCACGTCCCGCGTAACTCTTCTCGTTTCATCATGAACTCCTTTGTTGTCGTCCATTCGCCGATGTCCTAATATTTGCACATGTCTATACAAACAGCAAGCTAGAGAGAGAGACAAAACGCATGACAGCCATTGCAAGATGTGCAATGGCTGTCATGCGTTTTGTCTCTCTCTCTAGCCTGTCAGAATACCGGCATAGTTACCGGGTAGCGTGCAGCCGCTATAGAGTTTGGCTAAAAGCGTCTCCTGGTCGGCTACAGTAATTTGACCACTGGAACAGGTCAGCGTGAGTTTGCGTGCGCCCGGAGCTAAGTCCTGGCGCAACGGTTTCGACTGGTTCTGCGTATTTAGCACACCGATGGGCCAGAGGATGCCGCCGAGATTGAAGTCGTTGCCGCTAAAGAAGAAAAACGGCACGTGATACTTCATCGTCGTCTGCACATCGGTAATCAGCGTCAGAATATGCGAAACCGCGACCTGATAGGCACTTGAGGAGTCAATACCGCAATCTTTAAAGCAGCCAGTTCCTTCGATAACCCACAGGTGCTTGCCCAGGTCGCCACTATTCAGGTTGACATGCAGTTGTTGCGCCCAGAAGGCAAAAAGTCCGTACAGGTTGTTGGTGTAGGCGCTGGGATAGCCGTTATGCCAGCTATCAATCAGACCAATAATTTGCGTGTGCCAGTCCCAGTTCCCGCCGGGATGCACCTGCGTATTCATCGCTTGCTGCATCTGGTTCAGGTAGTCAATCTGACTCTGCATCTGTTGGTAGTTGGTGCCAGCCAGTTGCGGATCAAGTGAACCGAGAATGATGGGAATATTGGGGTTGACAGCGTGCATGGCGCTTTCGCACAAATCATAAAACTTCGCGAAATTAGCTGGCGCGATATACATGGTGGCCGCATTTTGTTTCATCTGCTCGTTGCCGCACTGAACAGCATCAGCTCCCCCATGTGCGGCGTCGTTCAGCCTTTGCGTATCGAACAGGCCAGCTCCAGTCGAGGACTGACAGACGGTGAGCATGACGCGAATGTCTTTCGCATGATACTGCTCAATAGCAGTTTGCAACTTTTTACCCGTATAATCGCCCCAGCCGCAGGTGGGATAGCTCAGGCGTACCCAGGGAATATCGGGATAATTGATGGTGGGATCGCCATTGATGCCGAGGACGGAGCCTGGGTCTTGCACAGGTGGCAAGGCCGCAGGGCCATTTGTCGTCGGTACCTCCGTTGTCGTAATCGGTGCCGTGGTTGGTGTTGCATTCACCGATGCCTGTGCGGCATTGGCATTTGCAATAATATGATAGACAACGAAAGCTATTACAATACTCGCGATGAGTACAACACTGATCACGATCATAAGTGTTCGTGAGAGGGTAGTGTGCGATTTCACGTTCTATTTTATCCTTTGTCAGCTTTCCAGTATGCCGACGTAATTATAGGGCAAATTACAACCCATGTATAGTCTCAACAGCAATTGTTCCTGGTCCTGTACGACTCGTGTACCAACTGCGCATGACATGGTAAGCGTGCGTGCGCCCATCCATAAATCTTGTCGTATCGGCTTCGGATGTCCGCTAAGGGTCATGATACCAATGGGCCAGTAGCTACCGTCAATGTAGAAATCGGTGCCGCTAAAGAAGAAAAATGGTACCGAAGCGCCCATCGCGGTACGAACATCGGTAATCAGTGCGAGAATATGCGAAACCGCGACTTGATAACCACTGTAAGGGTCAACGCCACAGCCCTTAAAGCAACCAGTTCCTTCGATTACCCAGAGATGTTTGCCCAGACTACCGCCGTTCAGGCTCACCCCTATCTGTTGCGCCCAGAAAACAAAGAGGGCATAGAGGTTATTGACGTATGAGCCGGGATAGCCATTGTGCCAGCTATCAATCAAACCAACGATTTGCGCTCGCCAGTTCCAGTTGCCGCCGGGATGCACCTGCGTATTCATCGCATACTGCATCTCGTTCAGGTAGGCAACCTGGTTATAGCTCGCGCCACCACCGGCGATTTGTGGGTCAAGCGAGCCAATGATGATCGGAATGCCTGGGCGTACTGTATGCATGATGCGCTGGCAATTATCGTAGAAACGGGCAAACGCCGCAGGAGTGATGTACATATTATAGGCACCGTACTTCATCTGCTCGTTGCCGCACTGCACAGCGTCCGGCCCACTTTGCGCCGCATCCACTAATGGCGCGGTTTGAAATAGATTAGGACCGCTCGACCACTGGCAGACGGAGAGCATCACACGCACGCCTTCTTTGTGATAGGCCGCAATGGTATTTTTAAGCAAGCTGCCGTTCAAGTTGTCCTGCACGCAGCTAGAATAGCTCAAACGCACCCACGGAATACCGGCATAGTTGATTTTCGGGTCGCCTGCTACGCCCAGAATCGCTGATGGCGCGACAGCCGGAGGATATGTCGGTGTGGGTACAGGAGTTGGTGTAACCGGCGTCGGTGTCGGTGTCGGTGTCGGTGGTACACGGGTTGGCGTATGCGTCGGCGTCTTCGCTACGCTTGCAGTCGAAGAAGACGGTGATCCACACGATGATAGCAGGATAGCAGCAACAAGAAATAGTGTAAGCAAGAGAAACCAGCGCGGGACCAGGGTCCCGTCACCATAATTTACAGACCGCGAATTCTTCTGTTCGTGGGCATTCATTTCCACATCAGCCTTTTCTACGTCCCCGGCATACCCGCGAGAAATACACCTACTATATACAAATATCTCTGCTACAAACCTTCATCTTATATAGTAGAGGTATCTCTCACAAGTACCCCGTAACGATGTTCGGTGTTTGCATACCAAATACTTCATTGTAATAAACACGCGATACATCCTGTTCTGGTTACAGGAAGCACCGTGTTGTTAAAAATACCTGTTTGGGGTAGCCTATTTGCCAATACAAAATTCGTGAAAGATTCTCTCCAGCAGGTCATCACTCGCCGTTTCGCCGGTAATCTCCCCCAGAGTATCATACGCGGCACGCAAGTCAATGGAGACAAAATCAAGCGGCAAACGCCGCTCAAGCGTGGTGACGGCTGCACGTAAATGCTCTGCGGCACGGCGCAACGCCTCCGAGTGGCGCATACTGGTGACTAACACGCTCTCACTATGCAGATGTTTCCCCGCCAGCACCAGCTCGGCGATAGTTTCCTCTAATTGGGGCAAGCCGATACCAGTAAGTGTCGAGGTAGTCACCATAGGAGATTCGGGCCATAGCCGCTGCAAATCCACTCCATTCAGACGTTGCACACAATCGGCTTTGTTGACAACAACAATTACCGGACGCTGCCGGATAAAGCTGTCATCGTTACTGGAATCTGTTGCAGTAGCAGTGCCAAAGCCCATCGCCGTTAATTCCCGCGAGACTTGCTGGTCCTGCTCCGTCAACGACTCCGAACCGTCAAATACGAGCAACACAACATCGGCGCTCTCGGCGGCAGCCCGGCTGCGTTGGACGCCAATCTGTTCTACAGGGTCCGAGGAAGGCGTAATGCCCGCGGTATCAATAAGATGCAGTGGAATACCACGAAGATTAGCTACCTCTTCCACGGTATCACGAGTGGTACCGGCAATCGGCGTCACGATAGCTCGTTCAGTGCGCAGCAATGCGTTTAACAGGCTGGATTTGCCCACATTGGGGCGTCCAATAATGGCGGTACGCAGACCCTGGCGGTACAATTTGCCTTGCTCAGCACCAGCGAGCAATGAGTCTACCTGCTGTTGTGCTAAAGCAATGAGTGGGCGCAACTCTTCCGGCTGTGGTACCGGCACGTCTTCCTCTGGAAAATCAATGCTGGCCTCGATACGCGCTACTACTCCCAGTATCGCTGTACGAGCCTTCTCCACCTGGGTCGAGATGCGTCCGCGCAATTGGTGCATTGCCAGCCGTTGTCCGGCCTCCGTCTGCGCCCCGATCAAATCCATCACCGCTTCTGCCTGCGCAAGGTCGAGCCGTCCATTCAGGAAGGCACGCAAGGTAAACTCTCCCGGATTCGCCATGCGTGCGCCCTGTTGCAGCACCAGCCGTAACATGCGCTGTAGTACTAATGGGCCACCATGTCCCTGTATCTCGACCACATTTTCGCTGGTATAGGTGCGCGGCGTGTTCATAAAAGCCACCAGCACCTCATCCACAACTTCTTCTGTGGTGGGGTCTATAATATGCCCATAAGTCAACATATGCGACTGCGGCTGGTCATTGCGCCCGCGTGGCTGCCGGAATAACGGCATGACCAGGGAAAACGCATCTGGTCCGCTCACCCGGATAACGCCAATACCACCAACGCCAGGGGGCGTCGCAATCGCTGCTATTGTATCATTCTCGTTCTGCATGGCTGGATTATACAGGAGCAAACGTGCAATCGCAAGTGGTCTCAGTCTTCCTCTTCTTCAATAAGAAGCTCAGAAGATTTACCCATTCCCGCAATCACCAGAATAAACTCCCCTTTGAGCGTCTTGCCCTTGACTGTTTCGAGCAAAGTTGAAAGCGTACCACGCTGAACTTTTTCAAACATCTTTGTGAGATCGTTGGCAAGGGCTGCTTCCCGATCACCATAAACGGTCAGTGCGTCAGTGAGCAGGGCTTCGACACGATAGGGACTTTCATAGAAAATAAGCGTGTGCGGCGTGTTTTTGTCTATAGCGAGAAATTTACACCGCCCTACCGTTTTTCTAGGCGGAAAACCACGGAAGGTAAAACTATGAACAGGCAGACCAGACAGTACCAACGCCATCACAAAGGCTGCCGGGCCAGGTATCATCGTGACCTCGACTCCGGCATTGACTGCTCGCCGTACCAATGTGAAGCCAGGATCAGAGATACCAGGCGTCCCCGCGTTTGTCTCAACCGCCACCGGCTTACCCGCCTTGAGTAACCCTTCAATACGCTCTCCTGCCTGTTGCTCGT
>DATGJV010000206.1:0-3159 GCA_035295005.1 Ktedonobacteraceae bacterium
AACAAGACTGACACCTACCCACCTTCTGTCGAATACGATTAACTGATAAAGACTATAAGAAAATGGCTGCTACCCGTTTTTATGGAAGAAAAGAGGAATGTACTTTTTGAGTAAGAGTACTATGTTTCGTGCCTGTTTTCAGGGTATAACACACGAAAGATTAGTGCAAGAATACGAGCCTTCTAACTCGTTCAATTTTGGAGGGACAATCTTCCTAAAGTCCTTGTACTTAAAGCCAGACCATAGTATACTTGTTCTAAATCAAAGACGCAGTCTGTTGAAATCGATTGACAATGGAGGTATGCCCATGGATGTACCGGTAGCGAGACCATGCGCGCTCGTGTTTCTGCCACACGCCTTGCGCGAGAAAGCGCACAATCAGGCATCGGTCAGAATTTGCGGATGTAACGTGCGTGAAATCATCGACGCGCTAGACCTTGCATACCCTGGATTGGGCTTCAACCTCTGTTACGAAACGGGCGAATTGCGTCCTTACGTCAACATCTTTGTGAACCGCGAAAATACACGCTACCTTCAGGGGCTGGACACACCGGTGCATGATGGAGCAACTATTCACGTTTTACAATCGGTTGCTGGCGGCTAATTTAAAAGTGTCGTTACGGAGACATCATTGCTGCATCAAAGGAGGTCTTCCCATGAGTGATTCCACAACTTTTGCGCCAGGTACGACGCTGGTACTCGTTGGCACCAAACGCGGTCTCTTTCTGCTTTCCTCGCGTGACCGTGCGCGCTGGGAGGTCCATGCGACCGGGCTATCTGGACAGCGCATCTTCTACGCGACTCTCGATCAGCGCAACGGGCATAGAATGTTCGCCGCTGACAATGGCGACTTCTTTGGCTCGTTTTTACGCTATAGCGATGATTTTGGTCAAACATGGCGCGAGCCAGAACAGAACATTCAGTTCCCTGAAGGGAGCGAGCAGAAGCTCCAGAACATCTGGATCATCGAGCCTGGACGCAGCAACGAACCTGGTACGCTTTACGCGGGAATCGACCCGGCCAGCCTGTGGATCAGCACCGACAATGGTGTTCACTGGAGCATGAACGAGGGCCTTGCCAATCATCCAACGCGCAGTCGCTGGGAACCAGGCGCGGGCGGCTTATGTCTGCATACCATTGTGGTTGATCCTTCCAATTCGCAACGTATGTGGGTGGGCATCTCAGCCGTTGGCTGTATGCGCACCGATGACGGCGGCCAAAGCTGGGTCTTTCTCAACAAGAATGTGCGCGCCAGCTTTCAGCCGGACATCTACCCGGAGTTTGGCCAGTGCCCTCACCGCATGTTGCAGCATCCCACACAGCCCGATGTACTCTACCAGCAAAACCATTGTGGCATTTACAAAAGCGTCAACGGCGGCGATGACTGGATAGATATCCAGCACAATTTGCCCTCCGAATTTGGCTTCCCCATCGCCCTCGATGCTCATAACCCGGATACCGTGTACGTCGTCGTAGAAAACGATGCTCGCAACAATGTCAGCGAGCAATTCAGTATCTACCGCACAAAGGATGGTGGTGAACAGTGGCAACCGCTTACCGAAGGGCTGCCTTCTGGCCCTGGTGTGCGCCTGGGTGTACTGCGTCACGGCATGTGCGCCGATACGCTCGATCCCTGCGGAGTCTACGTCGGCACCAACACTGGCCAGGTCTTTGCCAGCGCTGATCGCGGCGATACATGGCGTCTGATCGCGGATTTCTTGCCAGCGGTTTATTCGGTGAAAGCCGTTGTGATCGAATAGTTCTTCATTCTGTTTCCCTCTCGCTTTTGAGGAAAGGATAGAAACCACAGGGTAATCTACAAAAGCAAATATGGGTAATCTTGCACATGTATTGCCAGGGCGAAACCAGTACGCTTACGACAGGAGTATTGGACCAGCCCTGGCAGACATATGCTACCAGAGCGGTGAGTTTTAAGAAGGGATTACCCATGCTAAGGATTACCATTTCAAAACGTATTGCCTTCCTCGGTGTGTTTTTGCTCGCGCTGGCTATCGCGGGA
The DNA here is from genome assembly GCA_035295005.1 of Ktedonobacteraceae bacterium. Lineage (GTDB taxonomy): Bacteria > Chloroflexota > Ktedonobacteria > Ktedonobacterales > Ktedonobacteraceae > DATGJV01. The sequence goes on from DATGJV010000206.1 coordinate 2,021, forward strand.
ACCATCTTCGCGCAGACCAGCGGCGCGAGTTCAAGCATTGACGCAGGCAGGCAAATTCGCAACCAGAGTTTCCAGCCTGAAACGCTACGGCAAATGGTGCAAAGCCACCAGCTCGCCTCGACCGTTCAGGTGCTGTCATCGCAATCGCCCAGCGTCATCATTCAGTTTCCGCTCATCCCCAGCGGAGTGAAAAAAGCTTTTCCACAGGCAACGGGCGTTGTAACCATCGTTCAGGGCAACCCCGCAGTGAGCCTTTTCGACTCGGTTACGGTCGATGTCTCGCATATGCCGCCTGACATCACTTTTACCATCTTCTTTATCGAACTGGCGAATAAACCGTTCGGCCATGTTGAGTATGTGGCAGATCTGCATACTCGCGCTGATGGTTCAGGCGAATCTTCTTTCCAGGCGATTACGTTAGTTGCCTTCGCTGCCGATAACCGCACACCAACCATTACCTCTCAAGATCAGAGCGGCACAGCTTCGGGCATCCAACTGGAACATCTCGGCATGTGGTTCTCCTCGCTGCAAGACGCGCAAAAGACGCTGGGAGATAACACCTTGAAAGGCACTCTGTTCGATGGTGGCAGCCCGGCTCTGCACGCTGGCCCGCAGGCCATGACCGACGGACAAACCGATCCCGTGTTTTAAGCTTGAACTGAACACAAAGGAGCAAAACCATGCAATTTGTTCGTCGCATCTTAGCGAAAAGTGCCATTCCACTGGCTACCCTGCTACTTCTACTGAGTATGCAAGTCGGTATAGCCTCGGCAGCCACCAGAGTAGTAGCCACGCCGCGCCGCGCTGAGCAGAGCAACGTCAATACAAACGATGCCTTTTTGCGCCAGTTGCAGCGTGATGGGAAACTGTCGCGCAGCGTCAACGTGCTGAGCTCGCTGGGTCAAACCACTATCGTACAGTTTCCCCTGGTACCCAGTGGCATTAAGCAGGCGTTTCCACAGGCAAGCGGACTGGTGACAATCGTGCGTGGAGACCGCAACAACTCAATTGCTGACACCGTCACGGTTGATGTACAGCATATGCCACCCAACATCACCTTCACCATTTTCTTCATCGAACTGGCAAACAAGCCGTTCGGAAACGTCCAATATGTGGCCGACCTGACCACGCGCGGTGAC
>DATGJV010000207.1:0-3371 GCA_035295005.1 Ktedonobacteraceae bacterium
TGCAATTGTTGGCGTACTTGAGACATGCGCTTCATTTCTTCGCGCTTGTACAGGGGAACACGGATGGTACGCGCCTGTTTCGCGAGGGCGTGCGAGATCGAGCGGCGTATCCACCATGTTGCATAGGTACTGAACTTGTAGCCCATATGGTAATCGAATTTATCCACGGCATGAATCAAACCGATGTTGCCTTCTTGCACGAGGTCCATCAGGTCCATTCCGAGGCCAACATATTTTTTCGCGATGCTTACAACGAGGCGAAGATTGGCCTCGATCATTTGCCGTTTTGCATCCTCGCCATCCGCGAGAAGAGCGGCGCAGGGTTTTGCCTTTGCCCTCTCCTCGACCCCACGTTCCATACGCCTCGCGAGATTCACAACTTCCTCGGCGGATAATTGACGCACGCGCCCGATTTCTTGCTTATAGAGCTGATTGCTGTCGCGCACGCATTGCAGTTCTCGTACCGGTTGTACCGTTGCATCTTCATGCTGTTTATATGGATATTCGTGGAAATGATCGTGCTGACCATCATGTACCCCAGGCAAGCCGGGTTCCCACCTGTCAATCTGTTCAGCCGTCTCATCCAGAACAATTTCTGCTGTAACCATGTTTGAGTGCCTTTCTAGTACTTGCACGCCATTATTGGCCCGTTCCCGTGAATTGCGCGTTTGTCGGGTGAGCATCTAATACCTTTCCTTTCAAGTTGTGATGTACCTCAAAGAGTGATTGGTAGAACATGTGCCACAATGGCACTGATGTTATCCAGGCCACCGCCTTTGAGTGCGGACCGGATAAGCGCCTTGCTTGTTTGCGCCGGGTTCCATTCACTGTGTTGCAGAATTCTCTCAATCTCTGGGTCACGCACCATCTCCCAGAGCCCGTCTGAGCAAAGCAACAAACGGTCATTCGCCTGCAAGGTAAGCATGAACGAGTCCACTTCCACATTGCGTTTGTCGCCCAGACCGCGATAGACCTGGTTGCGGTCGGGGTGCGTGTATATTTCGTCGGGCGTAATCCGACCTGCGGCAACTAACCGTGCTACCAGCGAATGATCGTGCGTAACTTGCCTCAACCCATCACCTTCGCGATAGCGGTATGTGCGGCTATCACCCACATTGACCACGTAAGCTCTGCTATCCAGTACGAGAGCGGCGGTGATGGTCGTTCCCATATCCGCGCCAACCTCCTGGCTGCGCTGGTACACGGCGAGGTTTGCTCGTCGCACGCCATCTACCAGCAGTTCGGCCAGCAATTCATCGCTCATCGCATTCACGCCAGCAATATGTGGCACCACCCACTGCAACATGGCCTGGACAGCTAAATAGCTGGCATCCTGTCCTGCCGCGTGACCACCCATGCCGTCGGCGACAACAAGGAGACCGAAGGGGAGCAGGGCGTTGTTATAAATACAGGTCCCTTGCATGGCAACCATGCTATCCTCATTCGGCTGTTGTTTGCGCTTGATGCCAACATCCCAGCCCGACCCGATCTCCAGGCGCAATGGCAGTTTTCGCTCCCATTGCACCGGAGCCTTCGAAACTACAGTGTGTTCGGTATCCAACTGTTTTGTTTGCCTCGTCTGGCTCACATGGCTCGTTGCATATGTCTGCTCTACATAATTTGGCTGCTGTGCCTGTCCAGTTCTCATTGTTGCCGGGAACGCAGGTAGATGAGCCATTGTTGGTGCGCGAAACTGTGCTTTATATTCCTGAGCCATTTGTTCTTGCTCCTGTCGCTGCTGTATAGCTCTCTCAAATTGCTCCTGAGCCGCCTTCGCAAATTGCTGTCGCTCGTGTACGTTATGCCGCCAGTGCCGTAGCACAGCTATCCAACCGCAGAGGATGCCTATCCAGACAAGTAGATAGGAGAGTGATTGGAGGCCCAATATCGCCAGGGGCAGCACAACGGCTGTTCCATGTAACCCCCATAAATGGGCTACCTGCGGTATCGTCTGAGCCAGCAGTCGCCATGATGTTGGTGGGAATCCGCCTGATATCATGAAGAAAAATAGCGCACTCAGTATCAACATGCCCCAGCATGCGCATCTTGCCCACAGATACCTGTCATAGAATAATTTGAACCGTTCCAACATAGTCACCCCTGGACCACAGCATTTTCGCTGAACATCATGATCGTTGTGATTGCTCCATTGACCAGGAACAGGCGCAAGCCGCCGAAGCCGGATGGAAGTGCAGTGTCAGTAACCGTTATTTGCCAGTTTGTCGGCTCCGCCTGGTTGGCAGACCATACTCGTGCCATGAGTGTTGAGCCAGTGGCACGGAAGCGCAGACTATACGGTGTACCGGCTTGAGCCGCGAAGGGAGCTGAGGTAATGCGTATCGTCGTACCGGCCACTCGTTTGAGTAACACCAATTGAGAACCATCAATATATGCCTTATACCAGTTGTTCGCGTCGGTCCAACGCAGCACCGCTCCCATATTGAATGGGCCAAAGCGATTGATTGAGCCAGTGAACAACACTTCTTCATTTGCGCTGCGAGGGCCGAGTATCGCATTGAACGTTCCGTTGCCGTTAACCTGACCGCTCTGTCCAACTATCGCGAAACTCGGAGAACTCTGCGCATCGCCGCTCCACGTGTGACCATCGCTGGCCGTCCCCCAGAACATCTGATTGGGGCGCGAGAACGTATCCTGCGCCAGCAGAGCGACTGGTTTTGCTGTCGCAACAGGAACCTGGGTAGCAGTAGGTGCTACCGGAGATGGCAATGCGCCAACTGTTGCGAGTACTGGATTTGCTGTCGCTGTTAAGCCTCCCGACTGTGTTTTCCCTTTGGCGCGAATCTGTTGTGTTGGTAATGCCAGGTCTGCCTCAATGCCTGATGCGAAAAAGGCTGAGACAGTGCCAATCAGCACGAGTAGCCCTACCACAACACAGCCAATCGTAAGAATCTTCTGTAAGAGTGCCTCTGTCCTCATAAACTTCCCCCGCGATGCACTACCTATTTGATGGTTTTGTTGTACATCGTGTACACCATTTCATCTGCCTCGTTCTCGCCCACAACGTCCGCCAACTGAGTCTGATACGCACCAACGGAATGCATGCGCTTATTGATAAAATCGTGCCGTGATGTACCAAACGACAGGCCGTACAGGCCCCGTTGCAATGACTCAATCTCTTCCTCAATTTGTCGGCGTATCCGTGCTACTTCGCTCTCATTCATCGTTCCATCTCAACCTTCATCTGGCTCTTATTTCGCGTTGCAGAACAACGCACTACAAAGCACTACACAAGAGCAAGTATAGGCAAGAGGACTTTGTGTAATCTCCTAAATGCCTATTGCCAACAGAAGAGAAGCAGCATGGCGTTATGGTTGCATGCAACCATAACGCCATGCTGCTTCTCTTCTGTC
>DATGJV010000208.1:0-4526 GCA_035295005.1 Ktedonobacteraceae bacterium
GCAGACGCAAAATTGGAAAGAGGATAGCAGCCGCCACAAGGAAACGCACACCAGCCATCAGAAATGGCGGGAAGCCATCCAATGCGATGCGCATTGCCAGGTAAGTTGAACCCCAGATGGTATAAAGAGCCAGTAATGATAGAAGTATTGCGAAACGATTTGAAGCTGGTTTTTTCGTTTGTGCGGTATCAGGATGCGACCGCGATAAATCGGTCCCTACCGTTTTTTGTGATTGTTCAATGCGATAAGTTTCTTTCATAAGGGTGCCGTGTCTAACTAGTGGAAGCCGTTCCAGGACTGGCGACGCTCCCATTCCGGGCTGTCAATCCCGTCGGTGCTGTCAACGCCCCACTTCCACGCCGCGATATTGAGGATGATTAGCAGTTCAAGCAAAACGATTGCTATCATCATGTCCTCCCCCGGTCAAATGGCCGGATTGTGTGCGAACCCATGCTACATAAAGAAGGATGCACTACGGAGAGTTATAAGAACTAGCTAAAGGGTAACATATACGAGAGCGCATTGCTACAGCCAAGTTGCTGTGCAATGCGCATTTTGGCTTATATGACAGCGGGTGTGCTGGCTTCTTGCGCCAGTAATTTTTGTTTGCGTTCTTTGCCCCAGCGATAGCCGCCGGGTTCGCCATTGGCCTGGACGACGCGGTGGCAAGGGACGATGAGCGCGACGGGGTTGGTGGCACAGGCATTGGCTACGGCACGCGCCGCCTGCGGCTCCCCCAGTTCCCTGGCAACCTCACTGTAGGAGCGGGTGCTGCCGCGGGGGATTGTTTGCAGGTTTTTCCAGACGCGCCAGCGAAACGCTGTGGTTTGTACGTCTATGGGCAGGTCGAGACCCGGCTGCTGACCGTTGAGGTAGCGCAGAATGGCGTTGACCCATTCGCGAATATCGGCCCCATCACGCTGGATGGTCGCGGCTGGATATTCATGCAGCAGTGCCGCTTCCAGTACGGTATCATCGTCACCGAGGCTGACGGCGCACACGCCCTTTTCGGTCGCTGCGACAAGGAGCCGACCAAGGGGAGAATCTACGATAGTATAAGCAATATTCATACCTGCACCTCCTTTGCGATAGGTTGTTGGAGTCATACCAAGTTGTGCGGGCGTTCGTTCGTACAGACGACTGCTGGAACGAAAACCGGCTTCGTAGAGCGCACTCGTGACGGGTGCGCCTTCTTTCACCTGTGATTTAAACTGTCCCATACGGCTGGCTTCGGCGTACTGGCGCGGCGTTATGCCCATCACACGCTTGAATGTGCGCTGTAAATGAAATGGGCTGAGATGTACCGCCTCACCCAATGCCGCCAGCGTCAACGGCTCTTCCAGGTGCGTTTCGATATAGCGGCACACCTGTTGTGCCAGTTCGTTATCCGGTGAGAGCGTGTCGGGCTGGCACCGCAGACATGCGCGGTATCCTGCCTGCTCGGCCTCCTCAGATTGTGCAAAAAACGTGACCTGTTCGCGTTGTGGTTTACGTGAAGGACACGAGGGCCGGCAATAAATGCCAGTGGAATGGACGGCATAGACAAAAGCCCCATCGGATTGTTTATCTCTCGTTAAGACTGCCTGCCAGCGATTTTCTTCATACATAGGTTGTGTCTCCTGATTGCTGTCATTCATTTCAACTTCTTTCTATGTATATGATAGGCGATAACGATAACAGTATCTATCCGATTCTTGCGCTCAAACTGGTATATTATTGAGGAGAAGCCAGGCACACAATCCCCTGCCCTCCCAATCACGCACAATCCCTATTTAAAACACGGGTAGGTAACGCTCTAATTCCCAGGCGTGAACCTGGCGGCGATACTCAGTCCATTCGATGCCTTTGGCTTCGAGGAAACCTTCATAGATGGAGTCGCCGAGCGTTTCACGGATGAGCGTGTCTTCGTGTAAACCTTCGAGCGCCTCGCCGAGTGTGGCGGGTAGCAAACGGGCAAGGCGATGCAGTCGCTCGTTTTCATCACGGATAAAGAGACTTTCGTCCATTGCTGGCGGCAATTGCAATTTGCGTTGGATACCGTCCAGTCCGGCACGTAGCATCACTGCGAGCGCAAGGTAGGGATTGCAACTGGGATCGCAGCAGCGCAATTCGATACGGGCTGAGAGTTGGCGGTTCGCGCCCGGTCGCGGCACACGAATAAGGGCCTCGCGGTTGACCCGTCCCCAGTTGATATAGACGGGAGCTTCGTAGCCCGGCACGAGCCGTTTGTAGGAGTTGACCAGTGGAGCCAGGATAGCGCACATGCCGCGAGCGTGCGCCAGTTGACCGGCGATGAAGTAACGCGCAGTAGCGGAAAGCCCATATTCGCCCTGCTCATCCACGAAGGCGTTCTGACCCGTAGACAGGTGTAATAGCTGCTGGTGCGTGTGCATACCTGACCCGTTGATGCCATAGAGGGGCTTGGGCAAGAATGTAGCATAGAGGTCATGTTCCACCGCGATGGCTTTGAGGACATATTTCGCCGTCATCAAGGCATCGGCAATGGTACCGGCATCACCGATGGCAAAATCAATCTCGTGTTGCCCGGCGGCAACTTCGTGATGGCTGGCATCTATAGGAATGTTCATGCGTTGCAACGCCTGCACCATCTGGCGGCGCACGGCGGCGGCGAGGTCGGTTGAGAGGTCGAAATAGCTGCCGCGATCATGTGGCAGTGGTGTAGGCGTTTTGTCTTCCGACCGCAGGAGGAAAAATTCGAGTTCGGGCGCAACCAGAAACGCGAAGCCCATTGAGCGTCCCACTTCTAAGGCCCGCGCCAACGTAGCGCGTGGATCGCCGTCGAACCGTTCGCCATCGGGCGTGTACACGTCACAAATGACGCGGGCAACTATATCGTCATCGCTCGCCCCCTGCGCTGCCATCTGGGAAGCAGCAGGGCGTACTTTCCCCGGTAGAATTGAGAAGGTCGTGAGGTCGGGATAGAGATACATATCGCTCTCGGCAACCCGCGCAAACGCCTCTATCGCGGAACCGTCAAACCACTTGCCCTGCGTGATGCTATCGGGAAACTGCTCCACCGGAATGGTAACACATTTCGCCATCCCCACCACATCAGTAAATTCCAGGTTGACGAAGCGCACATGCTCGGCCTCAACCGTCGCCAGCACCCGCTCCTTGATGTCCTGTCTCTGCTGCTCTGCCATGATTGTCTATCCTTCCTCGTCGGGCGGTAGGGACAACTTCAGCCCGCCCGTAAGAATTGCTTTTGCATATTGAACAATATATATGGTTATAGGGACTCGACATTGCTGCGCTCGTCGAATCGGGTGCGCTCAAGCGGACCCCTACAGAGTTGGGCGCGATACGTTGGACCCCTACAGGGGGTGAGAACTATTATAACAGATGTGGGGCGATTTGTTCATCATTTCTTAACACGTGTACGGTACACTATACGAGAGAAAGACAAAAAGTTAAAAGTTAAAAGAAGCAGAGGATTACTATTGCCTTCCATATCTATCGCGACCAGGCGATTATTCGCGTGCGCGACCACCGTACGCGGGTGTGGCTGGCGCAATGGGTGGTGCCTCTGAAATAGCTTGACAAACTCACCTCATACCAGTACCCTATCATCATGAACACACACCATCGTCGTATCGCAATTGTCACCGGAGCCAGCCGCGAGCGAGGCATTGGTACGGCAATTTGTCGCGCACTGGCTGCTGCCGGTATAGATATATTTTTCACGCATTGGTGCGTCTACGATGCCACGATGCCGTGGGGCGCGGAAGAGCATTGGCCGACATCGTTGCAACGCGAGCTACGGACAATGGGCGTTCGTTGTGAGAGCATGGTGGTTGACCTCAGCGCAAATGATGCCGCAACGCGCATTATGGACGAGGTTGATGCGCGATTGGGCAATCCCTCGATCCTGGTCAATAACGCGGCCTACTCGACCCATGATGGCTATCAATTGTTGAGCGCGGAAATATTGGACAGGCATTATGCCGTCAATATGCGCGGCACCATGTTGCTCAGTGTCGAATTTGCGCGGCGTTTCGTGGGTACAGCCGATGGGCGTATTATCAGTATGACCTCCGGGCAAGCGGTTACTGCGATGCCGGAGGAACTGGCCTATATCGCGACAAAGGGAGCGATAGAAGCCTTTACCGTCTCGCTGGCCGCCGGCCTATCCGCTCGCGGTATCACAGTCAACGCCGTTGATCCCGGCGCGACAGATACGGGCTGGATGACCGGGGAACTACGGCAACACCTGATCGAACAGCACCCACAGAAACGCATTGGACAGCCAGAAGACGCGGCTCGTCTCGTCGCTTTTCTCGCCAGCGAGGATGCTCGCTGGATCACCGGGCAGATTATCCATTCGCGGGGATAATCTGAATTTTCCTGAATCAAACCGTTGCAAGGGGAAATAGACGCATGATCAATACCGGCCTTACCGATAAAGTGGTACTCATTACAGGAGCCAATCACGGAATAGGGGCTGCGACGGCGAAGGCATTTGCGGCACAGGGCGTTGCTGTTGTCATCAACTACTTACGGCTCCC
>DATGJV010000209.1:0-5949 GCA_035295005.1 Ktedonobacteraceae bacterium
TGCTATCCGATACCACTCCTCTTCACTCAAGGGCGGTAACTCTGACTCCATTTGCTGGAGTTGTTGATTCCATCGTATGTTGTGGGTACTTTTGAAAGGTTGACTCTGAGCTTGTAAATCCATAGCTTCAATCCATTTGAGCAATTGAGCAAATTACTTTGCTAATTTCTTCCATAGTGAACAGTCTAGCAAGCGATGCACATATAAGCAACAATAAAAATGCGAAGGTTTTTCAAGCGTACTTTTCGGTAGAATTACAAACATGTTTGCGGTAATGTAAATCTTTCGTATTAAGAAATATAAGATACGTATTTTTCTCCCCTGCGAATGAATTCCACGGGTAATAGCACGTGCTGTTTTCTAAGATTGACCGGACGGATTTTTGATGGTATGTTATTGTATAGCTGAAGGTTATTTTTGTTGATATAGTATCAACTTCCCTACCCACTTTTACTCGATTAGAAGAGTATCGGCAAATGGGTGCATGCCGAATTACCCGATTAAGAATTGTTAGTAACAAACCAGGTACCCATCATGTCACAAAGAAATGAGCAGGGTAGGGAGATTATATGCCTTTAGCTGCCAGGAATATCCTTGCCCGTATGTCTTACTATTTTAAGGGGAAACTCAGGAGCAAAATTTCATGAGAGCTGGCGTTACGTCATTGTGAGATAATAACGATAGATGCTCGCTTGCTTTATTGCTTCCAGACAAAAACGAATCGAAACTATAACATATTCTATGGAATGTTTTTAAATATATTGCAAAAAGAGTAAAATTATGTTATAAACATAAGGGTATCCACGGGGATTATCCAGTCACTTCCTTGACAAAGAGCATCTGAGAAGGCACCGATAGAGGTGTGCATATGTTGGTGTCGTTTGACAAAGTTGTTGCGTAGTGCGGGCTATGTAGTGCATTTCTTCCTTACTTTGCGTCCACTAAAGATGGAGGTAACTCATGTCTTACCTACGTGTCGAACAAGAAGCCGAGAATGATTTCACCGTAACCAGACCCGCAGATGTGCTGCTAAGTCCTGTAACAGTACTGATCGTGGATGATCATGCACTTGTTCGCGCAGCAATCAGCCAGGTATTGAGTACGAAGCCAGAAATCAAACTTGTAGTCACGGCACAAAATTATGCCGAAGCAGAGGCACAGACGGCAAAATTGCACCTCGATATCATCTGGTTAGATATGCACGTCGCACACAGTGATAGTCTTGCAGAGATTCGCCGTTTGAGAAAGCTTTCTCCTGATTCTCGCATTATAGCTCTGGCTGACGTAGAGAACGAGCAGGAAGCTTTTGCGGCAATCATGGCCGGTGCGCAGGGCTACCGCTCCAAACAAGATGTTGATCTGGATGATATCATGACAATGATTCATGCGGTGTACCGGGACGAATTTGTACTCCGTCCGGAATTGCTGACGCGCCTGATGCAGCGATTGCGTACTGCCGCACTGCCATTGTGGGGTTCTGAAAATGGAACGGGGAACCATGTTCTACTGCGCGATAAAGAACTCAACAGTATCGAACATTTAACAACACGCGAGCGTGAGATACTCCAGTTAATCAGCCAGGGCTATCGTGACCGCGACGTTGCTGAGGGATTGCATATTTCGGAAAAGACGGTTCAAAAGCACGTACAGAATATTCTCAGCAAGCTTGGAGCGCAGAACCGCACCGAAGCAGCATACCTCATCCATCACCACGCGGCTTCGTGAATACACACGTTCCGGTATTTGCATATTTCTTACTGTAAGCACGAGCATCTTCTAATGTTAAGCATGGGAGGGTATTTAGCCCTCCTATGTTAGCTGTGGACTTGCTGTTAGTTCCTGTATGATGCTTGCCGGTACGGTAAAATCATCGTACCATCTGCCGCCAAACGGACGCTGCATTGGGAAGATTTGATCGGTCGAGTAGGCCAGTATCTTTCGATTATAAACCCGTATTGCCCCGCGAAGATCCACCGGAAATCTGCCATCAAGTTCAAGTGCATGTTCCATTTCCGTGAGCAAGAAACGGGTCTCGTCTATCGTTTTCAATACGGCATTAGCGACAGCGGTTGGCAAAATGCCATATTCGGCCTTGACATTCACCAATCTTTCAATAGATGCATAGGTCACATCCTGTATCTGCCGTCTCGACATCCACTCCGTTTCATAGTTCAATCGTCTATGCCAGAGTGGATCAACCATCGCCTGCCGGTGTTGTTCCAACGTCTTGTGAAAGATGCGATATCCATATTTGTGTGGCTCTTCAAAGAAGCGGGAGCCGGGGTCCAGGAAAGGGACCATCGGACAAATGAGCGGCAACACTCGCTTGCCACGGAACTTGCGCAGGAGCGTTGCACCATATGAAATGGAGTCAAACACCGAAGAGGGTGGTTGCTGGGGCATTCCGATAAAGAACCAGATCATAATGCCTGCAATACCGGCGTCTAATGCGCGTGAGATCCATTCTTCCATCTCAGGCATAGTGTAGGTACCACGCCCGGAGAGTTTACTGATGACGGGATCGTGTGATTGAGGGGAGAGCATAATATAGGCTTCTGTGGCTTGCCCCATTTTCTCAAGGGTGTCCTGAGCAGGCAGATGGTATGTTTCAAAAAAGACGCTTTTATACCCCATTTCCTTGACGGCATCAAGATATTGATGTAGCCGGTGCTTCGTTTCGGAGTAGCACTGAAGAGCATAAATTGAAGTCGTCTTCGCGGCATCGCCCAATGTTCGTAGCTCATCAATGACACGTTGATTATCTTTGTTGACCAGCGTTTTCTTGATCCCCATAATTTTGTTTGTCGCATAGCGAGAGCCACCACAAAACGGACAATCATACGCACAACCTGTATTGGGCAGTGTCATGATCAGTTTAGAACCACCGGGAACTTTTTTCTGATCGCGGTAATAGCCCCAATCCATGTTGACATCATTATAATTCTTCATGGGTTTATGGGAAAAACCAGTATCCTCAATCTCCCCAACTTTTTTGTACACGAGATTAGGAATATGGCTAAATGAGCGTTCGCCTCGTCGTACCGCCTCCATGAGCATGGTTACTGGCTCAAGTGTATCATATCCTTTCGCAACTATATCCACAGCCGGATATTGAATGAGTTGGTCGGCATAATACGTGGATGAAATTCCGCCAAAGATCACCAGAGATTCTGGATGGATAGCTTTCACCCTCTTTGCCAGCTCAATGGAGCCATGACAATGTGCCATCCAGTGCAAGTCGAAGCCAAAGACGGGTGCTTCCAATCTCCCCAATAAGGCATCCACGTTCAATCGTGGGTGCATCAACATGAGCGAGGCCAGGTTTACTATGTCCGCCTGAAATCCATGTTCGCGCAGTCGCTGCTTAATAGCAAAAAAGCCAAGCGGATACATCTCATAGATAGATGTAACGTTGACGCTATCAGAGTCGCTCAGATAGGCAAAGAGGATATCGTCGCGATCGCGGAAATCATAGACGCCCGGCGCATGGAGCAAAAAAAGATCCGCTTTCAGCGTTTGAAGTTGTCCGGTCATAGCAGTTACCTTTCTAAACCTGGCTCAGCATGCTGGCTTGCTGCAACGCCTGAGTAGGCGTGAGAGCATTTTCTTGCGCGAACATACATCTTGATGCCGTGCAGAGGCATTCCGGTGGCCCGATAAAACTGAATGATTTCCTGGCTGGGTACCAGGTCGAGATCATAGTGTCGCAAGATATGTGCGACCATCATTTTGATCTCGGTCTTCGCGAAGTTGATGCCGATGCAAATGCGCGGACCGCCACCAAACCCAACCAGTGCAAAGGGAACTTTTTTGTGTTCTTCTCGCGGCGGGGCAAAGCGGTCGGGGTCGAACAGGGTCGGCTCCGCAAAAATGCTGGGAAGCAAATGTGTAGCAGCGATAGCATACCCAACATAGGTTCCCGCCGGAATATAATAGCCGTTGAAAACGAAGTCTTCTAGCACGCCACGAGGTCCTACTGCTATTGGAGGGTACAGACGTTCCGCTTCGTTCAAAGCATTTTCTAACACCTTCATCTGCTTGATCGCTTTCATTGGCGGCTCGCTATGCCCATTGAGCAGTGCGTTTTGCTCGGCGAGTACACGCTGTGTGTAACGCGGGTGCTGACTGAGCAAGTAAAGTAACCATGTACCGAGGCTGGTTGATGTTTCATGGCCCGCGACCAGCAAAATATTGATATGCGCGATAATTTGCTCATCACTGAGCGCATTGCCCTGGTTATCGCGAGCCTGAACCAGCAATCCCAAAACATCATCGGCTGGGTGTACGCGCCGCTCCTGTATTTTCAATTGCAGTAGATGGGAAACTTCGTCCTTGAGCCTACTTCTCCTGGCTCTCATTCCTTGCATGAGGAGGTGAACAAACATCTCGCGAAACCGATCAGCCTCTCGCCCGCTCTTGAGGCCCATCAATGCTTCTGCTGCTATGTCAAATGTGATCTTGCGCACTTCCTGGTATACATCAACTTCATCCATCGTCGCCCAGGCTTCTATGCTCCGACGAATGATACGGTTCATCAGAGGGAGGTAACGATCCATGTAGCTGATGGCGAACGCGGGATTCATCATCCTGCGATGTTGTTCGTACTCTACGCCATCCATAGTGAGCAATCCTTCGCCATAGACATCCACAACTCCATAGAGCTGGCCCCACCCATCATGATACGAAAACTTGCGCCGATCGCTCATGAGTATGAAGCGGTTTGCCTCTGGCCCAACAAGGTAAACCAGGTTTTTCCCAAGGTACGTTGTGCGGAAGACCGGCCCATACTGCTCATACATGCTCACGAGGAAAGTACCGAGGTTCATCGGGTAATTGCCAGGCAGTGGAATGTATGGGATATGTTCAAACGGGCGTACTGTTTCCATTCACGTTCCTTGTACATTCAGATGTATGCCGGAGGAGTACCGGGTGTTTTTCTTCAGGTTTATTGCTTCACCTGGAGTTCCTGCCGCGAACGGACATAGGCGCAGATCGCTTCAATGGTATTGAAGTTTTCAGGGATAACTTCATAGTCATCCACTGAAATATTAAAATGCTCCTCTAGAAACACCAGGAGGCTAAGGAGCGCGAGCGAATCCAGGATTCCACATTCAAGCAACGGTGTGTCATCCTTCAATGGAAGCAGCTCTGTCTTGCTGACCAGTTCACAGCTGATATAGGCATTGATCACCGACTCCACAGTGAATCCTCCTTGTTTCTATCATGACCGAACAGAGTGTGTTATACACCCGGAACATCAAAAGAGTAGCCACAAAACTAAATGAACTATAGCATTGCACAATGCTTACTAACAATCATAAATATGCGGAGTTTTTTGGCGGGTATCTCTGCACATGTCGAACAGGTAAATGTATGGAATGCTGACAAGGCATATCAGAAAAAATGCGTAGGGAAGTAGTGCATAGAATGTCTTACGGTTTCATCAATCTAATCAGCCAGCATAGTATAATCTTGCTGAGCCTTTGAATCTTCAAAGGCAGAGCATCCACATAGTAATTCAAAGAGAATCCGGTAGTTTGACGCAGTATGTTCCCACGAATGCGCGTCTGTAAAACGTATATGTTGCAATTTTGCCACCTCCAGAAGCGCATCTCGCAGCCTGACAGGATTGTTTGGGGGTACCAGAATAGCACCATCATAATCAGCCACCGCCTCAACTAAGCCGCCGACACTTGTAACCACAACGGGCAATCCACAGCTCATGGCAATATGCAATGCGCCACTCGTAGATGCCCGGTGATAGGGTAGTACTACCGCATCTGCCTCTGCAAAGCACTGTGTCACTTCCGCATCGGATACATAACGGTTCACAAAAGTGATGCGGTCCCGATAGCGACTCTGAGCGATGAGATTTGCTGGCATAGTCCATCCTTCCCAGGTTTCACCGACAACGGTGAGCCAGTATGCGCCAACCTCATCCTCTGGTAA
>DATGJV010000210.1:0-3053 GCA_035295005.1 Ktedonobacteraceae bacterium
ATCCAGAGTCCGAGCGATGCTCTGAACTCGAGCATCAACAATTTGAAACGCGACGAACTGGAAACCCTGTACGAGATTGCGCGCACGCTCAACTCGACGCTTGTTTTTGACGAGGTGCTGCGCAAAGTGATGGACCAGGTGATTCGCGTGGTGGACGCGGAACGCGGCTTCCTGGTGCTGGTAAATCCCGATACAAAAGAACTGACCTTTCCCATCGCGCGCGATAAGCAGGAGCGCACTATCGACCCGCGCGCGTTCAATTTTAGCCGGGGGACGGTAGAGCGCGTGGTGCGCACGAAACAACCGGTGCTGACCGATGATGCGCAGGTTGAGATGAAAGAGCAGGAAAGCATTGTGGCCTATGGCATTCGCTCGATCATCTGCGCTCCCCTGGTTGTGCGTGGCGACTCTATCGGGGCGGTCTATGTTGATAGCCGCATTAATGCCAACCTGTTCGGGCCGCGACATCGCGATTTGCTGTTTGCTTTCTGTCACCAGGCAGCCATTGCCATCCATAACGCGCGTCTCTTCGATGATCTCACGAAGGCTATTCGCCAGGTCGAAGAAGACAAACAGTATATGGATAACATCTTCGCCTCCATCGCTAATGGCGTGATAACGACCGATCCAGCGGGCATCATCACCAAGTTTAACGCGGCTGCCGGATTGATCCTGCGCATTAATCCGCTTTCGGCCATCGGGCGGCACTATCAACAGGTGTTTCAGGCTATTCCGCATGTTGGCCTGACGCGGTTGCTGCAAAATGTGCCAGCGGAACACAATCACGGCACGATTGTGCCTGAGACGGTGGATTGTGAAATTGATGGACGCACTGGAGTGGTGAACCTGACCCTGTATGCTTCATCTCTGCGCGACGCGCGCAATACACCTATAGGTATGGCTCTGGTGATCGATGACCGCACAGAGGTCAAACGTATGGAGGCCGATAAAAAACGCGCCGAAGCCAGCGCGAAAGAGATACGCCGTATCTTCGGGCGTTTTGTGCATCCTAACGTGGTAGAGCAGCTTATCAATAATCCTGCCGCGCTCAATCTGGGTGGCGAGTCGAAAGAAATCTCGGTCATCAAAGCTGACATACGCAGCTTTACCCGCCTTAGCGAGCGTATTCCCTCGAAAGAGGTCATGAACCTGCTGAATACCTACATGGAAATCATGGTCAACGCCATCTGGGACGAAGGTGGTACCGTCACCGGTTTCTGGGGCGATGAACTGATGGCTATCTTTAACGCGCCTTTGCGCCAGGACGATCACGCCTTACGCGCCGTGCGGGCGGCCTGGAAGATGCGCCTGGCGGTGCTGGAATTCCAGCGCAAACAGCCGCAGGAAATGCCGCTGGCCTTTGGCTTTGGCGTCAATACTGGCGAGGCTATGGTTGGCAATATCGGTTCAAAGGAGCGCATCCAGAACTATACCGCGATAGGCGATACCGTCAACGTCGCGGCCCGCTTGCAGGGCGCGGCCACCGATAATGATATCTTTTTACACCATGCCACTTTCACCCGCGTGCGCCAGTCGGTGCGCGTCACCAAACTGGCCCCACTTTCTGTTAAGAACAAGACGGAACCTCTGGATGTATGGTGCCTGGTTGGCTGGTATTAAGTAGCGACACCCCTTGTGGGTGTCCCATCTGCCTACTCTACAGCGGCGTGCCAAAGGCTTGAGCCGAATAGCTGAAGCATGTATCTCCCTTAGAGGAGTGAGATCATTTCAGTTTCACGACTGCCCTTCTTCCTGCCTGTGTTGGTGTTTCCGCTGTTCGAGATGCTGGAGCATAGACTGGCACCAGGCAAGATAATTGCGCTCATAACCAATGACGTACTGGAACAACACGTCACTTAACTCGAAGAAATCGGCGTTCTCGGAATCGGCACTGATCGCAAGTTGTTTCGACTGTAGCGCCCGTTCGTAAAACTCAAGCTGCTCCTGGTGGAGTTGCGCCTGTTCGCGAAATCGCTCTACCATGTGTTCGGGATCGGCAAGCCAGAGACTGTAGGCTTTCAAAAAAAACTCACCGTAGAAGATGACCAAAGGGGTAGGAGACTCGACCCATTGTCTCAGTGCGGCTCGGCCCTTCTCAGTCAGTTCATACACTTTTTTGTTCGGCCGCGCGGATTGTTGCTCGACAATATGATAGCGGACAAGTCCTTGCTGCTCAAGACTCGCCAGCGCTGGATAAATTTGCGTATGGCTAATCGGCCCGAAGGGGACAAAACGCTGTTTCAGTTGGCTTGCCAGATCATACCCCGACATTGGTTGGCGTGCCAACAAGCCCAGTAACTTATACTCCAGGGGCGTCATGGGTTCCCTCTCTTTGTTTTGTTATACGAGCCATATGTAAGCTCTTGACATATCCCAGATTTATATGATATTCTTACATATGTCAGCATTTGACATATGTCAATACTATAATTATTCTAGCAGAAAACCTCTCCTCTGGCAAGCAGAGCGAGATGAATGGAGAACCTCCTATGATTTTCCAAAACGAGGGCGTGAACGAACGCAATGCGAGCCAGGCAGGCACGGTGAAACTGGGCGATCTCACCATCAATCGGCTCGGCTTCGGCGCCATGCGCCTATCCACCAATAGTTTCCAGGGTCCACCCCGCGACCCCGAGGCTGGCCGCGCCGTCCTGCGCCGCGCCGTCGAACTCGGCGTCAACCACATCGACACCGCTGCCTTCTACCAAAGCCTCGACGGCTCTGTCCGCGCCAATACACTGATTCGCGAGGCGCTTTCCCCGTACCCGCCTGATCTCGTCATCGCCACCAAGGTTGGCCCGGTCCTCGGTCTCAATGGCCTTGCTCAGGGGACTGCCGCTGACCTGCGTTCTGCGGTTGAGGATAACCTCAAAACTCTAGGTCTGGAGCGTCTCGACCTGGTGTACTTGCGCATCGGCATGATGGAACCCCCGCACGGTGAGTCCCTTGCCTCACGCTTTGAGGTGCTTGCAGCAATGCGTGAGGAGGGTCTGATCCACCACCTCGGCCTCAGCAACGTGGACGTTGCCCACCTCGCCGAAGCTCGCGCGATC
>DATGJV010000211.1:0-2880 GCA_035295005.1 Ktedonobacteraceae bacterium
CTTCGCCGGGTTGGAAGGACTGGATGATGGGGTGATTGGTGGCGTGATAGTGTTTGGTGGCGTGCTTGTTCTTTGAGGAATCGCAACAGCCAACGTGACCGCAGATGAGGCATTCGCGCAGATGAACCCAGCTATCGCCCATTTTGAGGCACTCTTCGCAGCCCTGCGCACTCGGTGTGACATCGCGTATCTGGTCGAGATGTGTACATTGTTTCGCCATAAACATGCTCCTTTGCTTTGTGGAACTCGTTCTCAGGAAAAGCATTTTACTTTTGCTTCTCAATCAACTCTAATAATACACCATTGGTGCCTTTCGGATGCAAGAAAATGGCGCGACCTTCGGCAGCAATACGCGGCTGTTTGTCCAGCACGGAGGCACCTTTTGTCTGCATATCTTGCAGAGCAGCATCTATATCCCCTACTTCCAGGCAGATATGATGCAGTCCTTCGCCCCGCTTCTCTAAGAACTTCGTCAGGCTGGATTCGGACACAGTGGGTTGAATCAGTTCGATTTCGCTCCCATTGGGGCCGCCCATTGGCAGAAAGGCGATACGTACTTGCTCTGTTGGTACCTCTTTGATTTCGCGAGGCGTGATGCCGAGCGTATCGCGATAAAAGTGCAATGCCTGCTCGATGTCGCGCACGATAATAGCAACATGGTCAATGCGTTCGGGTAATGTCATTTCTTCCCACACTTCGCCAGGTGAAAATCTGTCTGGCGCAAGAGGTGCGGTACCATCGCAAACAGGCCAATGCTGAGTTGAATGGAGCTGGTCAGTGTGCGCTGTGCCATCAATGCGCTGATGCGCGTCTCTTCATCATAATGCAACATGTCAGCCGCGTGTTCAAATTCCGCCTGGGTGAGTACTTCAAACGTCTGGTCGGGCCGAACGAGAATGCTCAAGTCAAGGTCAACAAACGAGAGACGTTCGATACGGATATTTGGCGGTCGGATAATATTCGCGTAGGTATGGCGCAATACTCGCCCATCATAAAAGGCGCTCAGCATATACCAGCGCTGGGGCCAGAAAAATTGCAGACAATGAGAACGCAGTGGGCGTGTTCCCGCCATCCAATTCATACGCGTACCTGCCGGTAGCCAGAGACGGACACAATCATCATTCGTTTCCGTCAGCACTTCATCACTCAATTGTACTGTTGAATCAAGCCGATACCCTTGCCACGACCCACGCAGCAGTTGGTCATAGGTGTGACTCTCCACCTGAAAGTCTGGTTGCATAATGGCTCTCCCTTCCGTCCACACACATAGTACGCAAATTCGTCGCTATCGTCAAGCATGCATGGGAAAAGTCACCCATATGTTCTTATTATAACAATACGATGATGGACATTGCGCCAGAAATAAACCAGAGTTATGGTGGTGTTGTACAATATCAATGAGAAGTTCTCACTTTTTACAGAGGAACCATACAGGGAAACCAACTTCAGGATACATATGCGTTGTCCAAATTGTCAGACCATCAATCCGCCGGAAGCAAAGTTTTGTCTTGAGTGCGGCAATCGTCTCGTTGTCTGCCCAAATTGCGGTACTGTGAATCTGCCGACCGCGAAATTCTGCATTGAGTGTGGTACATCTTTGCAACAGGGCATAACACGCCCTGTTCAATCTGTACCGGCTTCTCCACTACCAGCATTAAGCACATTGCCCGCAAATATTAGTCAAACACAACCATTGCCCGACGCCTGGAATACACCGGAGGAGCGCCGGGTGGTAACAATCATGTTTGCTGATATCACTGGCTCAACACAACTGGCTGATCATTTGGACCCCGAAGATATGCGAGCTATCCTGACCGGGTACTTTAACCTGATGACAGAGCAAATACGCAGGCATGGCGGCACCGTCGAAAAGTACATTGGCGACGCGGTCATGGCCGTTTTTGGCTCGCCCATCGCACACGAAGATGATCCCGACCGCGCTATTCGCGCCGCGTTGGACATGCAAAAGGCGCTCGCTGACTTTAACCAGCAGAGACAGATAAGAGACCCTGATGCAACCCGGCTTCAGATGCGCATTGGCATCACTACTGGCGAGGTTGCAACCCCTGGTACCCCCGGCAATGGGCAATCCAGTCGGCGCGATTTCCTGATTACGGGCGACGCTGTGAATGTCGCCGCTCGCCTGCAACAGTCAGCGACGCCCGATAACATCCTTGTGGGCGAACGCACCTATCTGACAACTCGCGATGTATTTGATTTCCAGATGGTTGCTCCCTTGCGCGTGAAAGGAAAAACTGATCCCGTTCGTGCCTGGGTGGTGCTTGGATTGCATAATCACACATCCACCATTACACAACATCCACGCGGCATTGATGGATTGCAGGCACGTTTCGTCGGGCGCGACCTGGAACTGGCGCTGATGCATGCAACCTATGCCCGTGTGCAGGCTGAGCGGCAACCGCACCTGATTACCTTGCTGGGTACGCCAGGCATCGGCAAATCACGCCTGGTGCGCGAATTTATTGAAAGCGAACAGACTGCCGCGAAATGCGCCTCGTGTTCAGGACAACTCGTCGCTCCTAAAGTGCTATATGGGCGCTGCCCGCCGTATGGTGAGGGTATCACGTACTGGCCCCTGGTCGAAATTTTACGTTCACTCCTCCAGGTGCGCGATGAAGAAAACTACGAGGTTTTACGAGACCGCCTGATCGAGTTTATACGCGAAACGCTGGCAAACGCGAAAAGTACCGAAGACCCGCTGCAGATTGCTATCGCTATTATGCGCAGTGTAGGCCGCAGTACCATAAATACAGCGTTTGGGCAAAGCTATAGAGAAACTCGTGAGAGGGAGCGCGAGCGGCAACGCAGTACACTGAGCAAAAATTCCGAGCAACCGGGTGCGCAGATGGAGCTGATGCG
>DATGJV010000212.1:0-6749 GCA_035295005.1 Ktedonobacteraceae bacterium
GGCATTGTGGGAGGTGCGGCTTGAGGCATGCCGGGTTGTACCTGGGACATCTGGGTTCCTGGTAATGACTTCTCTAGCCCGTTCGGTCTATGTGACCCGTTTGATTTGTTTGATGCGTTCGGTAAGACTTTCAAACGCGCATTCGTCGCATTGAAACCGCACCTCGCGCAATACAGAGCTTCTGGCGGAACTTTTGCTTTACATCGCGGACAATAATACATGAAACGCTGCAACCCTCAAATTTTTAAATATTCCTATTTTAGGGATAGTACCATATCGGTGACAGAGGGGCAAGTGAGATGAGTTTTTCGGCGCTACACCTGAGAAATAGGTACGGTATCCACCTGAAATCACAGTATGTTTTGTTCGTATCCTGTGCGGAATGGCACCTGAAAAAAACTCAGAGTGATGAATTGGAGAAAAATTCCCCTCTTTTGGGCTTGACTATTGGCGAAAAAACGCTAAAATCTCTAGTAGGTTAGAAAAATTTTGAGATTTACGAGGTTTGCGTGCATATAGTTGTTGTCGGCGTTGATCATACCACTGCGTCCATTGCTTTACGTGAACGATTAGCCTGTTCGTTGCGCCAGGTGCCCCACATTCTCAGAATAACGCAAGAGGTGGCGCAAGAGTGCATTTTGCTCTCTACCTGTAACCGGATAGAACTTTACGCGGCAGTTCCAGAAATTGACGAGGGGCAAACACAGCTCTTAACGGTACTTAGCACGTCACGCCAGGTGGCTCTTTCAGAATTAGAGGCACATAGTTACAGGTATGCAGATGAAGAAGCCATTGCTCATCTTTTTGGTGTAACCTGTGGTCTCTATTCTCTTGTGCCGGGTGAACCCCAGATTCAAGGGCAGGTAGCCGAAGCGTTGGAGATTGCGCAAGGCGGTAACTATACCGGTTCGATGCTGTCAGCTCTCTTTCGTGCCGCATTGGTGACAGGTAAACGCGCTCGTAGCGAGACCAGTATCAGCCGCAATGCTGCCTCTGTCAGCCATGTTGCCGTACAGTTGGCGCGGCAAATTTTCCCCCGACTGAACGATGCCAGTGTCTTGCTGATTGGCTCCGGCCAGATGAGCGAACTCGCGGCGCGTAATCTCTGTGATAATGGCGCTAAGCGACTCGTCATCGTCAATCGGACATATGACCATGCCATTGACCTTGCGCAACGCTATGGTGCCGTTCATCGCAATTTCAGCGAGCTATCAACTGCATTGATTGAGGCTGATGTTGCTATTAGCTCCACCCGGTCTCCGCGTGCTATTATCAGCCCTGAACTGATGCAGCAGGTGCTAGTGCAGCGCAATGGGCGCGAACTCTTGCTGATAGATATTGCTCTCCCTCGTGACGTAGACCCCGCTGTTGCCATGTTACCCGGTATGCATCTCTATAATCTGGATGATTTGCAGACTTCTGTCACCGAAGGCATCCGTTTACGTATGCAGGAAGTACAGCATGTCCAGGCAATTATTGCTGAGGAGACGGCTGCCTTTGAACGCTGGCTACGCTCTCTGAGCGTTGTAAGTACTATTAGCGACTTGCGTAGCCATGTCGAGGCGCTACGCCAGCAAGAGTTGGCCCGGATAATGCGGCAACTCGCGCCAACCCTTTCCGAACGCGAAGCCGCTGCCGTTCAGGAATTCAGTAACCGGCTGGTGAACAAACTTTTGCATACGCCCATGTTACGCCTTAAAGAGGCGGCGGCTGATGGTCAGGGGCATACCTACTCTGAAGCGTTACGCTATTTATTCGGTTTGGAAGAATATACAGATGAAACAGATAACGATAGGGACACGCGCCAGCAAGCTGGCGATGATACAGACAAACTGGGTAGTCGAGCGGCTGCGGCACCACTGGCCCGATCTTGCGATAACCATTGAGCAGATTCGAACCGTGGGCGACCGGATGTGCGATGTGCCACTGGCACAAATTGGCGGCGATGGGGTATTCATCACCGAGATTGAGCATGCTCTCTCTGATCACCTCATTGATCTGGCGGTGCATAGTCTGAAAGACCTGCCGACAGCGCAACCTGCTGGTCTCCATCTTGTCGTTGTTGGCCCACGTGAGGATGTGCGCGATGTGCTGGTAACTCGTTTTGCCTTGCATAGGCAACAAACTATTGATACGCATGGAGTATATGAGGCATTAAACGGCACAGTACGCATCGGGACTGGCAGCTTGCGCCGTATGGCGCAACTCCGCGCCTACAATCCCGACATCCAGATACTTCCTCTTCGTGGAAACGTAGATACGCGCTTGCGCAAGCTGGACAGTGGCGAGTACGATGCTATCGTGCTGGCAGCAGCTGGTCTCCATCGTATGAATATACAGGAACGGCTCGCCGGGCGCGTTCATTATTTTCCCATGGAATTCATGATGTCGGCTCCTGGACAGGGCGCATTAGCTCTGGAGATACGCGACGAACCGGCAATGCATGCCTTGCTGGCTCCGCTTCACGATCCACAGGTACAGGCAACAACCAGCGCGGAACGCATATTTATGCGTCACCTGGGAGCGGGTTGCTACCTCCCGGTTGCAGCTTTTGGCGAGATCGAAGATGATACTCTTACCCTGTCTGGCCTCGTTATTAGCCTGGATGGTCAACAACAGGTACGAGTACGCCAATATATGCCGTGGACTGGAGAAACAGATATCGAACACGTTGAGCAACTCGGCGTCAAACTGGCCGGGCAGGCATTGGCGCAAGGCGCTGGTACTATCATCCAGGTCGTTGATTCAATGCGGGTACAGGAGCGCCAACATGTCTGAATCACAGGCACAAACACTGCCGTTGCAAGGAAAGCGCATTCTTGTTACTCGTACCCGCGAACAGGCGAGTACGTTTAGCGAGCGTTTGCGAGCTTTGGGCGCTCAGCCTGTAGAATTTCCTACGATCCGTATTGTGCCGCCGCAGGATTGGGAGCAGCTTGATAGCGCATTGAATAAGCTGTTTCTGGAAAATGCAGTCGAGCGCCCCTATTATGATTGGCTGGTCTTTACCAGCATTAATGGCGTTACTACCTGTTGTGAACGTCTCATTACGCTGGGACATACTATAGAGCATATCAGTCATGTGCGTATTGCTGCCATTGGTCCAGCCACAGCGGCGGCTCTCAAACGTTATGGTCTTACTGCTGCTGTCGTACCTGATGAATATATCGCGGAAGGTGTGGCATTGGCTCTGAAAAACGACGCGCTGCAACGTCATATATCTTTGAAGGGGCAGCGCGTGCTACTGGCGCGTGCAGCAGGGGCTCGGAACGTATTAGCGACCGAACTCCAGCAAGCGGGTGCGCTGGTGGATGAAGTTCCAGCCTATTTCACGGTTGCCGTTGCCCAGGACAATGAGCAAGGGCAACAGACATTACGCATGTTGCGAGAGCAGCAGCTAGATATACTTACATTTACCAGTTCGTCTACCGTGCGTAATTTTATGCAATGGTTAGCGAGCGATGAGGAGAGAGTGCTACTGGTAACGCACAATCCTCGACTCATCATTGCCTGTATTGGCCCAATTACTGCACAGACCGCCCGTGAACTTGGCCTGAATATCGCTATTGAGGCACAGGAGTTTACGATTGATGGTCTGGTGAAAGCAATTGTTGACTATGTTCATCACGAGGAAACACAATTATGACACAACAGATAACAACGACACAGCCCGAACAGGCAACTGTTCCAGAGAAACCGAAGCAGCCCCGCCAGTTGGTCCGTTTCACGTTCTATAAACTTGATCCACAATGGCAATTGCTCCCGGAAGAAACACGCCGCGAGGGACGCGCTGAACTTGCGCGTATCTTCGATGAATTTGCGGAAAATTCGGTCATGCGCAGTTACAGCCTCTTTGGTCTGCGTTCCGATTGCGATTTTATGCTCTGGCAGGCCACCTATACCGTTGAAGATTTACAAGGTATCAGCAGTAAGATACGGCGTAGTCCCATGGGGCCATATCTGCGTGAGACCCATGCCATGCTCTCAATGACCAAGCGTTCCGTCTATGTCGGTAAGAACGCTCGTGGTGTGCATGACCCGCGCCTGGTAATTACGCCCGATGATAAGAAATATCTCTTCGTCTATCCTTTTGTGAAGACACGTGCATGGTATGCCTTGCCATTAGCCGACCGTAAGCGTATGATGAATGAGCATATTCGCGTTGGGCTGACTTATCCGTCGGTGACGCTCAACACCACCTATTCCTTTGGCCTTGACGACCAGGAATTTGTCGTGGCGTTCGAGACCGATAATATCAGTGATTTCCTCGATCTCGTCCAGGAACTGCGTGAGACCGAGGCGAGCAGTTATACCCTGCGTGATACTCCCATGTTCACCTGCGTAGCGCAACCTCTGGAGGAGATACTAACGGCGATTGGAGCCTAGAACATGAGTAATCCTGTGCCATTAGAAAACAGTTTTACCCTCTCACGTTCACACAACCTTTTTGAGGAGGCAAAAACATTGCTGCCCGGCGGCGTGAATAGTCCTGTGCGGGCATTTCGTGGCGTTGGCGGCAACCCCGTCTTCATTGATCGCGCCGACGGCCCCTATCTCTACGATGTGGATGGTAATCACTATCTTGACTATGTACAATCATGGGGGCCAATGATTCTGGGCCATACATATCCCTCTGTTGTAAAAGCTGTAACACAGGCGGCACAACGAGGTTTTAGCTTCGGAGCACCAACTGAGGCAGAGAACGTCCTTGCCAGAATGGTCATTGAAAGCGTGCCATCTATCGAGATGGTGCGTTTTGTGAACTCTGGTACCGAAGCAACCATGAGCGCCCTGCGGCTGGCACGGGCCTATACCGGGCGCAGCAAGATTATCAAGTTCAGCGGCTGCTATCATGGACACGCTGATATGCTGCTAGTGCAGGCTGGATCGGGCGTCGCCACTATGGGCTTGCCCGATAGTCCCGGTGTGCCACCGGAAGCCACGAGCAACACGCTCATCGCTTCCTACAATGACAGCGCCGCCGTCGAAGCACTTTTCCGCAGCTACCCTGACGAGATCGCCGCCATCATTGTCGAACCGGTAGCCGCTAATATGGGGCTGGTCTTGCCGCAACCTGGCTTTCTGCAAAAACTGCGCAACCTGACCTTGCAATATGGCGCATTGCTGATTTTTGATGAAGTGATGACAGGCTTTCGGGTCGCGCTCGGCGGTATGCAAGAGCGTGTAGATATCAAACCCGACCTGACCTGCCTGGGTAAAATCATTGGTGGCGGGTTGCCTGTTGGAGCTTATGGTGGGCGACGTGATATCATGGCACAGGTAGCGCCACTTGGCGCAATGTATCAAGCCGGTACCCTTTCCGGCAATCCCCTGGCAATGGCTGCAGGCATAGCAACCCTCACAGAACTGCGCAAACCTGGCCAATATGAGCAACTTGAGCGCAACCGCCAGATGTTGAGTGACGGCTTTGAGCGCATGATTCATGAGTCAGGTTTGGGGCTCCAATTCGTCAGCATCGGTGCGATGTTCTGCCTGTACTTCACGCCGCAGCCAGTGACAGACTATGCCGGGGCGAAAACAGCGAACACAGATCAGTTCGCTCGCTACTTCTGGAGCATGTTGCAACAGGGCATCTACCTGCCGCCCTCGCAATTTGAAGCCTGTTTCATCTCGCTGGCTCTCACGGATGAGATGATCGAGCAAACGGTGCAGGATGCTGGCCGTGCTTTAAACGAAATTCTTGAATAATGAACGGATGAAGAGATGAGTAATTTTCCAACCGTGCGCATGCGCCGCACACGCCAGAACGAAAAGTTGCGCAGCCTTGTCCGGGAGACACGCCTATCCGTTGACCAGCTTATCTACCCGATGTTCGTAGCCGAAGATATAGCTGAACCTCGTGAAGTCTCCTCTATGCCAGGCATCATGAACTGGCCCCTTGAATATATGGGACGCGAGGCTGAACGCATTGCAAACCTCGGCATTCCGGCAGTATTGCTCTTCGGGTTGCCAACAGAAAAGGACAGTGTTGGTTCGGAGGCGTATAACGACAAAGGCATCATTCAACAGGCCATCCGTAAGCTCAAGTCCGAGACGCCTGATACGCTGGTCATCACCGATGTCTGCCTGTGTGAATACACCGATCATGGGCATTGCGGTGTCATTCTGAACGGCAATGTCCAGAACGATGAATCCCTGGAACTGCTTTCACGTATGACGCTCTCGCACGTCGAGGCTGGCGCGGATATCGTTGCACCCTCGGACATGATGGATGGCCGTGTCGGGGCCATTCGACATGCCTTAGACGAGCAGGGTTTTTCTCAAACCCCCATCATGGCCTATTCAGCCAAGTTTGCCTCTGGCTTCTACGGCCCCTTCCGCGAAGCCGCCGGTTCAGCCCCGCAGTTCGGCGACCGCCGCTCCTACCAGATGGACCCGGCCAATGTCCGTGAAGCTCTGCGTGAGGTAGAACTAGATATCGCGGAAGGCGCTGATATCGTCATGGTCAAGCCCGCTATGGCCTATATGGACGTGATTCGCCAGGTACGCGACCACTGCGACTTGCCCATCGCTGCCTACAATGTTAGCGGCGAATTCTCCATGATCAAAGCCGCCGCTCGCAACGGCTGGATAGATGAGCGTCGAGTCGCAATGGAAGTGCTAACAGGTATTCGTAGAGCAGGGGCGGATATGATTATTACGTACTTTGCCCCGGATGTGGTGGGGTGGTTGAAAGATTAGAGAACCAGCGTCAGGAAGCAGCACATCAACGACCAGTTTCGTGAAAC
>DATGJV010000213.1:0-12882 GCA_035295005.1 Ktedonobacteraceae bacterium
AGATGCAGTACGCGGGCAGTATATGCTGTGTCAATTGGGCGCATTACGCTGTCGGGTAAGCCGCCTTCGGCTTCCGGGCGCTCCATATATGGGAGGGCGCGTTTCACCAGCTCCTCCAGTGATAGCTGGCGAATGTAGTAGCCATTCATCCAGAGCAGTTTGTCGGGATCGTAGATGCCCGATGAGACACCAACGCGGTCAAGCGTGAATGCCTGGATCAACTCCTCGCGGGTGAAAATCTCAGTTTTATCGTCGTAGGACCAGCCCAGCAAAGCCAGGAAATTGAATACTGCCTCTGGCAAGTAGCCATCCTGGTAATAGTCGCGCCATGATGGTGCGTTACGGCGCTTGCTCAGTTTTTTCTTATCCTTGCCCAGAATGTTTGGTACATGATAGATCAGCGGCACTTCCCAGCCGAGGGCTTTATAAACCTGCACATGGCGGGGTGCGCTCGATATCCACTCCTCGCCGCGCAAGACATGCGTGATACCCATTAAGTGATCATCCACAATTACCGCGAGGTGATACGTCGGCAGACCGTCGGATTTGAGTAATATGGTGTCATCAATATCGGTATTTTTGAAGCTAATTTCGCCGTGTAGCGGGTCGTGAACGACAGTCTCACCATCAATGGGCATGGCGAAACGTACAACCGACGTGAGTCCCTGTGCCTCGTTCTCCGCTCGCTGCTCGGCGGTAAGGTAGCGGCAGTGCCGATCGTAGCGCGGCGGCAATTTCTTTGCCTCCTGCTCCTTGCGCATGCGGTCGAGCCGCTCCGGTGTGCAATAACAAGGGTAGGCATGCCCCGACGCGATAAGCTGGTGTGCGTACTGCGCATATAATGCCCTGCGCTGTGTCTGGTAATAAGGGCCAAACGGGCCACCAATCATCGGCCCCTCGTCAATACTCATGCCGAGCCAGTTCATGCCCTGTATGAGGTCGTCTACTGCCCCTTCCACTGTGCGAGCCGTATCTGTATCTTCAATGCGCAAAATGAAATCTCCGCCAGTGTGTCGTGCATAAAGCCAGCTAAACAATGCGGTGCGAAAGCCTCCGATATGCTGGAAACCGGTTGGGCTGGGAGCAAAGCGCGTTCGTACCGTTTTCGTCGGCGTCCCCGACTGCTGCTCCTGTGAAACATGATCAATTTGTGTCATTTTTAAGAACAACCCCTCTGAACTTCATTATTGAGAATATGTCGCTTTATTGTAACATAGGACAGCGCGGTTGTGCAGTCTATTTTCATTTTTCGCAAGAGGTAACTTTGACACTCTTCCCAGAAACGAAACGTGTCATAGATGAATCGTACCCTCATCATTCATTAACGTGCAATTGCGCACTATGCGAAAGGAATTGCTCGATGTCAACAGAAGATAATAAGGCTCTTGTCCGTCGTTTTTATACAGAAGTTCTGGAGAAGAGAAATCCGGCACTTGTTGATGAACTTTTTGCTACCACCTACGTGTATCACTACCCCGATATGCCTCCTGACCTGCCCTCTGGCCTGGAAGGTTTCAAAAAATTTGTGACATTGTTCCTCAGTGGCTTCTCAAACCTGACATTTACAATTGATGATCAAACCGTTGAGGGGGATAAAGTTGTGACGCGAGTAACAGGCCACAGCAGCAACATTGGGGCAATGAGGGCCGCGCCAAATGTCTCGCAAGCTGAGACTGAACCCCATCCCGAAGTCTCCAGCAACGTTGCCGAGACCACCAGCATTCACGGCACAAGCACTGATCGTATAGCCAACGGCAAGATCGTCGAAACCTGGGCAAAATTTAACCTGCCCGGCGCAGAGGAAGAACTCGGCGGCAATGCTCCTGCCGGAGAAGTGAAATAGCATTGCATATTCTCAGATAGTACAGAGGAGAGACCTGGAGGAAATCAGGTCTCTTCTCTGTGTTATTTCAATAACTGCTCTTTGTACCGTGTCTCGGCGGCACGTTTGAGCCGGTGCAGAGAATCTTCAATGCTTGCCGCGAAAGATTTCGCGCCAAATGTTTGTAACAACCAGCCACGCCATCCTGGCGGGAAGATGAAGTCTCAGCCATATTGGACGCGACACGATGTATCATCAACTGATACACATGAGAGGTGTTCGTGCATGCGCAACCCGAATGGAAACACGACATACATGCCAAATTGATGCCGTTCAGCAAGCACTTTCTCCACTGTGAGCGTCGAATGCCAGTTGCGACCGAAGGCCGACGCCGTTATATAAATGGTTTGACCAACAGCCATTGGTCCTTCCGGCTCAATACGTTCGACTCGCCCATCTATCCACTCGGAAAAGTTCGCCGGCTGTGCCATTTCCCAGACCAATTCAATTGGGGCCGCGACGATGGCAGCCGGACAGACATTAAGACTCATGATATTTCCCCTTTCTGCTATTATAATGTCATATAGAACAAGTTAATCATACCCGAATAACAAAAGGAATTGCTATGAACATAACAATTGCCCTTCTCCAGATGACTTCCTGTGGCAATGATCAGGCGGCAAATCTCGCGAAAGGCGAAGAATACTGCCGTCATGCGAAGATAATGGGCGCGGATATTGCCCTGTTTCCAGAAATGTGGAATATTGGTTACACCCCCTATTTCCCTCTGGATCAGGAGCCGTGCGACGTATGGCGAGCGCCAGAGAAATGGCAGGACGGCGCAATTTCTCCCCACGCCGCTCTTCAACAGGAGCGCGAACAATGGCAGGCACAGGCCATCAGTCGCGATGATCAATTCGTGACGTATTTCCGCACGCTGGCTCGTGAGTTAGATATGGCAATTGCCATTACCTACCTTGAACGCTGGCAAGGCGCTCCACGTAATACGGTCTCATTGATTGACCGGCACGGGGAGATTGTACTGACCTATGCCAAAGTCCACACCTGCGATTTCAGTATGATGGAAGCTTCCTGCACCCCTGGCGATGATTTCTACGTTTGCAATCTAGATACCGGGCAAGGCAATGTGCGCGTCGGTACCATGATTTGTTTTGATCGTGAGTTTCCCGAAAGCGCCCGCATATTGATGCTGAAGGGCGCGGAACTCATTCTCACACCGAATGCCTGTCCGATGGAAGAGAATCGTATCGGGCAATTTCGGGCGCGAGCCTACGAAAATATGCTCGGCGTCGCTCTTACAAATTACGCTGTTCCCCAGGAAAATGGGCATTCTATCGCCTTTGACCCCTTCGTTTTCGATGACAATGGGTCGCGCAATACTCTTGTCGTAGAGGCTGGCGGAAGCGAAGGCATCTACCTGGCGACTTTTGATATAGATCGGCTTCGCGAATGGCGGCAACGCGAAGTAATGGGCAATGCTTTCCGCAAAGTTCACCGCTATAGTCTGCTTACCTCTCTCGACGTGGAAAACCCCTTTATTCGCACGAATGGTAACGGTGAGGTGTATGATCGCACCAGCAGGTAGGTTTAAAATGAGAGAGGTTTCATATGGAGATTAAGCCGAACTTCTATAGTAAACCTGGGTTTGAGGAAGAAAGCCGACAGATGCATGATGGGTATCACCGGGTCTTTCTGCGGAAATATCTGGAGTGAACTTTGACTTTCAGCACCTATTGTCGTTAGCGCAAACAGATGATACTCTTCTGTATAATATGACATTATACAACGAATCACATTGAAACAACAGGAAGGTTTATAAATAGCGTGCATCTTTCCGATACCATAGCCGCACTTCTCCCAGACACAGCCTCTCTCTCTCAAGAGGGCATACTTCATATAGCCGATCGCCCTCTTCCTGAACTGGCCCAGGCGTATGGCACGCCACTCTATATCTTTGACCGGACGACGATACTCAATGCCTGTCAGCAGTACAGGCGGGCATTTCAGGACGCCTATTCAGCTTCCGATGTACGCATTTTTTATGCCTCGAAGGCGTATCTTTCACCGTTGATCGCACGTTTGATAGCAGAGCAAGGGATGGGCCTGGATGTAGTGTCCGGGGGAGAATTGCTGGTGGCGCACCGAGCAGATTTTCCCATGCAGCATATTTTGTTTCATGGCAATAACAAATCCGAAGCAGAATTGCGTCTGGCTTTGCAACTCGGTGTTGGACGGATTGTGCTGGATAATTGGAGCGAGCTGGAGCGGCTCACGCGGATAGCGCATGAAACGGAGCAACAACCAGCAGTTTTGCTGCGTGTCGCGCCGGATGTGGAGACGGATACGCATAAATATTTGCAGACAGGGCATGCCGCCTCCAAGTTTGGTTTTCCACTGGGCAACGGTGAGGCGAAAGCAGCGGCTTTGCGTATCTTGCAAGAGGGGCAATTGCACCTGATGGGTTTGCACGCTCACTCTGGTACCATGTTGCGTGAAGTAACTCCATATCAAGAGTGTCTTGAGCGTTTACTGGTATTGGCGGCAGAACTTTATAGCGAGGCGCAGTGGTGGCCGCGAGAGATCAGCCCAGGTGGCGGGTGGGCCGTTCCTACGCCGGATGGTGAGCCAACACCGGGGATTGAGGAACTGGCACGTGCATTGCATATCAGCATGAAACGTGGGCTGGCTCCTACAGGAACTAATTTACCCGCGCCGACGTTACTTATTGAGCCGGGACGTTCAATTATTGCGCGAGCTGGCATCGCACTGTATCGCATCGGTGCGCGAAAAGTGACACCGGGCGGAGTCACGTATCTGTTTGTTGATGGCGGTATGGGCGATAACATCCGCCCCGCTTTGTACGGCGCATCCTATACGGCCTTCGCAGTGGAGCATATGCAATTATCGCCGATAGAGAATGTGTCCATTGCTGGCCGATATTGCGAATCGGGCGATATTCTGATTGAGCAAGTTGCACTGCCATTCTTGCGCGAGGGTGATCTGCTGACGTTACCATGTGCGGGAGCATATTGTTTACCGATGGCAAGTAATTACAACCTTGTTCCCCGACCAGCCGTATTATTGATTGATGAGCAACATGTTCAGGTAATGGAGCGCCGGGAAACGTATGAAGATATGCTATCGCGCTATGCAGAAATTTGATACCCCTGGGGCGCGGGTGCGAAAAATCGAAACCCTACAAATTTGATGGATAATGCATGTGGAACGTCATATAATGTAGCACGTATTCTGTTTTCACACTATGGAAAGCGCAGGCGATGATGAAAAGGCGGCAACCACAGGAGGATAGCTACTTCGAGGAAATTGACGAGCATAATCAGCCGACAGAACCGATGATGCCTGTCGTCATTGCACCATTTGCTCCAACGCAGATCAATGGTACAGCTCAATCACCGGCATATCCCTATCTACCACCGGCTCCAGTGAAA
The DNA here is from genome assembly GCA_035295005.1 of Ktedonobacteraceae bacterium. Taxonomy (GTDB): domain Bacteria; phylum Chloroflexota; class Ktedonobacteria; order Ktedonobacterales; family Ktedonobacteraceae; genus DATGJV01. Next base: position 5,293 of record DATGJV010000213.1, read on the forward strand.
AAGAAAAAACAAGATAGGTACCGCCCTGCCGGAGGTGCAGCCCCGTCTTCACCCGCTCCGACTTTCCCAGCCTCCCCAGTCTACCCGGTGCTGCCAGTCAAACCAGCGAAACAAGCGCAGAGGAAGCAAAATCCGCTACCGGCGCTGGTTGGTTTGTTCTTTGTTGCCGTACAGTTGCTGCTGCTGGTGCGCTTCATGCTGAAGTTGTTGAATGTATCTGGCAATGCGAAATGGCTGAGCCTCGTGTACGAAATAAGCGGTTTGTTTGTTTTCCCATTTCGCTTATTGTTGCAGAATACGGCACTCTCTGTACCAATAAGTGTGGAAGTCTATACTCTGCTCGCTATTCTCGTCTATGGTTTGTTCTCACGCATTCTTGTGCGCTTTTTGAAGGCACTCTTGAACTCACACTAGCTGTGGCTCAAATCCCACAGGGCAGTTGAAACGGGTAATCTGTACCCGGTACCAGGGTATCCCTCGCGGATATCCTGGTACCGGGCGTACTAATCTTTGCCAAACTCGTCTAATACATCGAGGCTATTGATAAAGTCGCGATAAGCGTCCAGGTTATCTTGTTCTATTTTTCGGTCCCGCCGTTGTTCAGGTTTGGTGGCTGGTGGCTCCTCGTTGGTTTCCAGGGCCACTCCTGCACGTTCCAGAACACTCTCCTCGACAAAAATGGATGTCTTTGCACGAACGGCCAGTGCAATGGCGTCGCTGGGGCGGGAATCAACCTCAACATGTCGTCCATCTACATCCAGCACGATACGCGCATAAAAGATATCTTCGATCAAATCTGATATAACAATGCTCACAATTTTCGCGCCTAACTCGCCAATAACATTCTTGAGCAGATCATGTGTGAGCGGTCGAGGTGAGGTCGTACCCTGAAGTTCGACGGCAATTGCGTATGCTTCAGCGTGCGCTATCCAGATAAACAAATAGCGTTCTTGCTTTGTGGCTTTTAAGATGACCACTCGCTGCTGCGTAGCCAGGTTAATGCGCACGCTTTCAACTGTCATCTCTACCATGTAATTTGACTCTCTTTCGTGCCGGGTCCGTCGAAATGCTAACGCCTCTATTGTACACGTAGTAAAGGCTCAGGTGCAAATGGCTAGACCTCTTTGCTACTCTTTACACGATATGTTGCCGCCCCTGGGTGACATCTCATCGGTTTCCAGAATCACAGGGATGTTTTCTTCAATGGATAGGCATCCATACTCTTTCCAAAGAAGTATAACAAAATACGTCCGTTATTCCAAGTCCCAATTATGAAAAGAATTACCTCTTCGCGGGAAAAACCTGTGCCAGTAGGGACCGATTTAGCACGTCCGCGTTGGATTTGCAAATTGCAAATTGCGCGGCGAGGGAGGCGGACGCGCTAAATCGGTCCCTACTGCAAGGGAAAAAATGGCAAGAAAAAAGTTTCGGAAAATACGTTCTTAAAAAGCTTGTAATGCGTCAGCTAGTATGGTATCATTCATGTTGAATAATCGTTCTACTTGCGGGTAGTGTGACTATAACAAACGTACAGACATGCAAACGTATGTACTTAGAAGTAAGTACTCAGAAAGGCGGGAGGAAGATTCTATGTCTACCGACCAGGCAAGCGGCATTCAAACACGAATGTACAATTTCATCGTCAGCTATATCCGGCGTGAGGGTATGCCCCCAACTAACCGGGAGATTGGGCGCGAACTCCAGATTGCCAGCACAGGCCACGTAGATTATCATCTGACCATGTTGGAGAAAAAAGGGCTGATTGCTCGTCAAGCTAAGAAAAGCCGCGGCATCAAACTTGTTCAGCAAGTCTTTGGTATTCCCATTTATGGCGCTATTGCTGCTGGCGAGCCACTGCATATCTTCGAAGAGCAAGATCAAGTGGTGGATGTAGGTCGCGAATACGAACATGACAACACGTATGCTCTCGTTGTCCAGGGACGCTCGATGATCGAGGATCACATCTGTGATGGCGACTATGTCGTAATTAAGCCGCAAGACACCTGTGTCAATGGCGATATTGTCGTTGCGGTTCACCTGGAGCAAGGGCAAGAGGGTAGTGCTACACTCAAGCGTTTCTTCCAGGAGAAGGATCACAACAGAGTTCGCCTCCAACCGGCAAATTCCGAATTGGAGCCAATCTTCGTTGCTAAAAGTGAGTGGGATGCAGAGTGGAAGGTGCAAGGGAAAGTGGTTGCCATTTTCCGCCAGTGCCGCGCCGCTTAATGTTCTCTTCTCTCGCGTTGCATGATCCTGCCATATAGCCCTTTTGGGTAGGGTAATAATTGAAGACAAGAGGGCGCAATTCAAAGCGCCCTTTAACTCCCATAAGGTGCATTTGTTGCGTCCGTTAACCCGCATGAAAACCCGATCTGGCATAATTTATGCACCTGCCAGAGGCCGCTATGAATTGCGCCACTACTGTTTTCCCAATAATGAGTTCATTTTCGTTATTTAGCAGGAAGTGTTTGTAGTGCCGCATACTACAAACAGGTAATAGCAGCTAGTACCAATGATGCTCATTCTTTCGTTGCCTCGTCTTTATGTCTTGTTTTAGCTTCATGCATCCCAATTTTTTTGTACATCCCATCAACTTGTGCAAAATGACTTGAAAGCGTTACTCAATTCTGATATACTCATGGTAAGAGGATTTAGTTGTGTCCAGCCCAACATCTGGATAAGGATTGAAGGAGTTTTTGATGAGAGCTGCCGCTGTGGCACTGGTGTTGATTATTGGGGCGGTTGTCATTCTCTGGTTTGGCAACACTCTGAATTCCTGGGTTCTTGGTGGTTTAATTGGCGGGTTTGCCGCCTTGCTCATCAGTATTCCCATTTCCGTAACGCTTTTTTTGTATCTGTCGCGTCGTCATGATGAAAAAATGAGGGCTGATGGTGAGCAGAGCTATTCCTTTGAGCCATCTGATTCGTATATTGAAGAGCAACAAATTGATGTTTATGAAGCCAATGTTGATGTATTAGACGATGAGGAAGATTGGTATGAGGAAGACGAGTATACATCAACTACAGGGCGCAATTTGCCAGTGCCATCCTATAGCCGCGCACCTGCCGTGAGGCAAAGTCAAGCATTGGCGAATACCAGTATGAGCATGCCGGGCGCACGCCAACGTTCAACTGATCTTACCTCGCGTCGTCCATCCACTCAGTTGTCTGCCCAACGTCAATATGGCCCCGGTTTCCCCAGGCAAGGACAAAAATCAACGCATAGTCAGCATCTTACCTCTGCGCTGCGTGCTGCTCGCCTTGAAGCATTGCAGCAACAGGCAGAAGGGGATATGTACTTACCCACAACACCGAAACGGCTCCCTGTTGTTCGACCTGATCAGCGTGGGCAATCCTCAGCACGACCTGGGAATCAGTTTCAAAGCCCATTCCCCTCTGATACTCAGTACAGACCGCGCCGGGTGGTGGATGGCACGTCCATGCCCGCTATCGGTAATCCCGGCAATCAACGCTCTTTGCCTCCTGAAGGTGGCAGTTCCGCCAGTCGGCAGCCACAACGCTACGGGCATTACAATGAACCCGATACGGGGCAGATACGCGATTTAGAGCCACAAACTGGACAATTGCGGGATGGTTATCCTCAGACGGGGCCTATGCGCCAGCAACCACGGACAGGTCAAATTGCTCGCAATCCCCATATTGAGGAGCAGCGTGGCAATTCAGAGCGAGTATCTGGAACGCTGAAGAATCCAATGGTACGTCGTGCGCCCTACATGTACGAAGATGACCCGATGCGACAGGAATTTGCCCAGCATTTAGACGCGCCAGCTGTGCGCCGGACTTCGCGCAAACTTCATTATGAAGAAGCAGAAGAGCAATAAGAAGTACTAAAACAATAGCCTCCTCTTGCCTCACTGTGTTACTATAGTCACAGTGTTGGAACGCGAAGGAGGCTTTTTTGTTACAAAATATAACTACAGCAATCACAACAGTGATTCTACATTTGTATGCAACTACCGGGCTTGCTGGTATTGTACTGGCTATGTCACTTGAAAGTTGTCTTATCCCTTTACCCAGTGAAATTGTCATGCCTCTGGCTGGTGTCATCATTGGCAGCTACTATACAAATACTTCTTTGAAATCGCTTGGTGTTTCTGGTTCTTTGCAGATGCTTGGTACTTCTGCCTCATTGCCGTTATGGGTAAATCTTATACTTGTCGCACTGGCAGGAGCTGTAGGCTGTCTCATTGGCTCTATTGCCGCCTACGGGATTGGCTATGCAGGTGGTCGCCCTCTGGTTCTCAAGTATGGCCGTTTTCTTTTGATCTCGCAGCACGATACGGATGTTGCTGATCGGTTCTTTTTGCGCTGGGGTAGCCCGACTGCATTTTTCTCTCGCTTATTGCCCGTAGTGCGTACTTACATCTCGCTTCCAGCGGGTATCACCAGAATGCCCTTTGGAAAATTCTGTCTCTACTCATTTTTGGGCTCTTTACCGTGGTCTCTCTTGCTAGCATTTCTTGGGACGTTGATCGGTGCCAATTTAGATAAGCTCAGCCCTTACTTCCACGATTTTGATATCGTGATTATCATCGCGCTAGTCGCATTGCTGGCGCTTTACATCTGGCGGCATATCCGTAATGACCGAAAAGCTCGCGAGGCCCATGCGTTAGAAGCTGTACAACCAGTGCAGTCATCCTCGCAGCAGCAAAATGGATGGAACCAGCAGCAACAGGGTTGGGGGCGTCCGGCTCAGACTCCACAACAAGGCTGGGGCCAGCCTATGCAACCACCATCTCAACACCAGCAACCGCCTCAGCAACAAGTCTGGGGACAGCAAAATCCTCAGCAGGTTCAGCAAGGTTGGGGTCAACCTGTGCAACCAGCGCAACCGCAACCGCCTCAGCAAAATGGATGGAATCAATCCTTTTCACAACAGCAGCCTCCAGCGCAGCAAGGCTGGGGACAGCCAGTGCAACCAGCACAACCTCCTCAACCGAATTGGGGACAACCTGTACAACCAGGACAGCAGGGTCAACAATTTCAACCGCCTCCCTGGTCTCAGAACGGTGATGATAAGACTGTCAGACGAGGTTAGTGGAAGAGAGTAAGAGAAGCGGCGGTGTCGGCTAGCCGACACCGCCGCTTCTCTTACTCTCTTCTCTTAACACTCTACACCCCAACCGCGCCGCTATGCCAGACATCAACAGCGTTTTTGACATTCGCGATGTAGGTGGTGACATCGTTGTTGTCCGAACCGGGAGCATAAATGGGGATAATCTGGTCAACGGTGGTTAGTTGCCATTTCTGAATGTACTGGTGCGCCATCAAACGGTACCAATCCTCGAAACCCGCTTCCCAGGTGGAGTACATACGGTAGCCGTGATACTGTGGATCGCCTGGATTGGCGCGGATATTGCCGAGGGAATGTGTCACAGTGGCAACCCCTTGCGTACCAAAAGTGCTTTCCTGCATGAAAAAAGCCAGGGCGTAAACGGGGTCAATACCATATTTCACGCCATCGTCATACAAAGCTTGACCCTTACCCGCCGCTGGAGAATGGTAATAGTCCAGCACCTGGTTGATGAAGTCCGCGCTGACCGATGGTTTTACTGGCAAGACGTAGGCACGTAAATGAGTTATTGGATTGCGGTTCACTCTATGACTGCTCGCTTGCCAGATAACCACAATTCCCGCAATGATTAGCAGTACTATCAGTGTTGCTTGGACAGCTATCAGATATAAGCAGCCTTTCTGCATGCGTGATAGCGAGCGGCGCTTATACGTGCGACGGTTAGTTGAATGTGGATACGTACTGCTGCGTTTAGGACGATATGTAGATGTTGTCGGCATTGATGATATTTCCGTTTTTCAAGAATTTTTTGCAAGCTATAAACTGTAACACTACTTTGTAATACGGCAGTATGGAGATATTGTTGTACAGATAGTTCGTTTTGGAACCGCTCAGAAAGTGTAATTAGATGGGAAAGTAAGCAAAGTATGACCCAACTGCGATATAATATCAGACGTAGTGTTCAACGACGAAAGGATTACACATCACATGGTACATACTCATAATAAACGCGAGGTTCAGTTGCCAGCGGCGACCGACCTCTATAACGTAGATCATCTGCTGAGCGAAGAAGAGCGTATGGTGCGTGACACTGTGCGCCAGTTTGTGCGCGACCGCGTACTATCGGTTATAGACGAGCATTTCGAGGCTGGCACATTCCCGCGTGAACTTATTCCAGAGATTGCCGAACTTGGCTTGCTGGGCATGCATCTTGATGGCTATGGGTGCGCGGGCTTGAGCGCCGTGTGTTATGGTCTGGCGTGCCAGGAGTTAGAGGCTGGTGATAGCGGTCTGCGCTCATTTGTTTCCGTGCAGGGTTCGCTGGCGATGTTCCCTATTTTTACTTTTGGCTCCGAAGAGCAGAAACAACGCTGGTTGCCGCGTATGGCACGTGGAGAAACCATTGGTTGTTTTGGCCTGACAGAGCCAGATTCTGGCAGCGACCCAGGCAGCATGCGCACCAATGCGCGGCGTGACGGCGACTCGTATATTTTGAATGGCACCAAGATGTGGATTACCAACGGTGGTATCGCCGATATTGCCGTTGTCTGGGCGCGTTCCGAAGATGGGATTCGCGGCTTCATAGTCGAGCGTGGCACGCCAGGATTTACGACAAGCGATGTGCATCACAAACTTTCGTTACGCGCCTCTGTCACCTCTGAGTTACACTTTGAAGATTGTCGCATTCCCGCGACAAATATGCTGCCCAATGTACGTGGTCTGCGTGGCCCCCTCTCTTGTCTGGACGAGGCCCGTTTTGGGATCGCCTGGGGCGCAGTGGGCGCGGCGCGAGCCTGTTATGAGGCTGCTCTTGACTATGCCAAAACGCGCATACAGTTCAACAAACCTATTGGGAGCTTCCAACTTGTCCAGCAGAAACTCGCCATCATGGCAACGGAACTGGTCAAAGGACAATTGCTGGCCTTGCAACTTGGCCGCTTGAAGGACGAAGAACTGCTGCATCCTGTGCAGGTATCCGTTGCTAAACGCAATAATGTACGCGAGGCACTCAAAACTGCTCGTGAGGCGCGTTCCGTGTTAGGCGCGAACGGGATCACTCTCGAATATCCAGTTAGCCGCCACATGAACAATCTTGAGTCGGTCTACACCTACGAAGGCACCGACGATATTCACACCCTGATTATTGGTCAGGCCATTACAGGCTTGAACGCTTTCGCATAGTGGGTGTTCAAGTGAAAGATAACATCCAGAAGGTTGAACCGACGATTAAGCCTCCAAAGCTGGTCAAAAGAAAGCTGATTGAGGGGCTACCCGGCGGCAGTATCGTCAACAGGGAACAATACCGTTCGTTTTTGCTCTCCTCCATGGATTTGAGCAATCAGAGTGCAACGCATGTGTCGTTTGAAGAGGTATTGTTCTCGCAGGTGAATATGGCGAACACGCAGTTGGAAGAGCTACGGTTAGAAGATGTGCGCCTGAGCGAGTGTGATTTGATAACGGCGAACTGGTATAAGGCAGGTTTCTATCGCACTGAACTAATCGGTTGTCGCATGACGGGCTTTCTTGCCGCAGAAGCACACTTTCAGGATGTCCTT
>DATGJV010000214.1:0-14679 GCA_035295005.1 Ktedonobacteraceae bacterium
TTATTGCGCTCCTGACCCCGGTGTGTTGCCTGGAATACCTTCCGGCAACGTGATACGTAAACGACGCCCGATGGTCTCAGTCAACTCGTCGGGGCGCATAGCATTGTTCGCGTCACAGATGCGCCAGAACTGCAGTGGGTCGCCGAGAGCAGTTGCGGTGATATTGTCCAGCCGCTCGCCCTGCGTCACAACGTATTCCTGGAGTAACGCGAAACGGTCGGCGGATGGCACAAAGCGGCGGCGCAGGTAAGGAATAATCCTGCCATCGGCTGTCGTAAGTTGTGTCGTTTCTATCGTGTAATAGCGACTGGTAGGCGAAAAATTGTTCGTGGTCATGATATCCCTCCTATGCCAAATGCGCTCAATGTGCCACCCTGATTTAATGTTGCCAGGCGCTCTTTCTCCTTCTGATAGACCAGGTACAGGTTGCCGCCCTTGTGATCGAAGGTAAGGTCGGTCACGCTCAACACGCGCATACCCAGGCTGACCTTAGCGCGAATCGGATTGAGCTGTGTATCAAACGCATCCTCTGTGACGCTGAACTCGGTCAGGCGCACAGGAAGAATGCGCGTCTTGCTCCAGATAAACAGGGTGAGCGGTGATTCCATCGGGATAATCTCCAGCGTACCTGCACTGGCAAGATTGTTGTTTGAGATCAACAGATCACTGGTCGGATAGATGATGGTCTCCAGCGCCGCGAGAATCGGATACAGGCCAACTTGCACGGCATTGGGATTCTGGTCGGGGAACTCCAGCTGGTCGGTTGCATCAATCTCCGCCTCCACTTTGAGCGTTTCTGTTGGTGGCCCCTTGAGGCGCAGCGCTTCTAACCGGTCGCCGCCCTCACCGCTAATGCTCTGTACCTGCAATGTGCGCGTCACCGTATCCGGGTTATATTGCAGCGTAATCACGCGCAAGATGCTCCCCGATGTTGGGTCCGTCAGCACAATGCCGCCGCGTATGAGGCGGGGCGAGCCTGGAAATGTGGTCATAAGTCAGAACCTTTCATATACACTGTTCATCTCCGGCTATTTGCTAATGCGTAGCTCAATGCTAAGAGTCATTGGAACTCTTCTACTGCCAAAAGTAGGGGGTTCATCTGGTGGTGCGAAGGGATAAGCCCCGAGAACGTCTACAACGATACTGAAAGGCTTTTTGAGTTTTAACTCCGCTTCTCCACCGAAGACTATCGCGCCCTTATTCGCTTTTGGTTTTCCGAAGATGTCGTTATAAGTAGCGCCGAAGACTGTGCTGAGGTCCAGGTCGTCAGTGATTGACAATTGTACCAACTTTGCCAGCGACTGAACATCAACAGCGCCTACTGAGTCACCGAGAAAGTGAAGCTGTAATGTGCCACCCGGCTCTCCCAGAATGTGGACGGAGTCTATATGATGCCTCATCCAGGCTGGCAGCTTCTCATTTTTGATATCGAGCGCAAATTTATTGCTCCATTCCAGCGTGAATTGGACATAGGTAAATGGCTTATCTGGCCCTTGCCGACCAATTCCTATTTGTCTTCCGAGGTGGGGCTTTTCCTCTTCGCTCTCTTTTTTAGGCTTGTCCGGCTTTTTATCCTCTTTCTTCCCTGAAGATTTGGTGTCATCAGGTTTAATATCAGGTTTTGTCTCCTGTTTTTTGCCGGGCTTATCCTGAACTTTTACATCAACGTCGCCTTTGGCGGGTGGGAGATCTACTTTGACCCGGTCTTTGTTTGCCTCACCCCCGGTTGAAGTTTTTGTTTGTGGTTGATTTGCAGGTGTTGGTGGTATATCAAATAGCACCTCAACACGCCGATTCAGTTCATTTGCTTTGCCGGTTTTTACCACGGGCAAACTTTTGCCAAAACTATGAACTTTGATCCGGTTCGCGGGGACCTTCTGCTGGACGAGGTAGTCTCGCGTTGCTTCTGCTCGTCGTTTGCCAAGATCAAGGTTATACTTATCGGTTCCTACCTCGTCGGTGTGTCCTATAACGGTAACAAACGCGTCAGTATGTGTGGACAGTGTCGCAACTATTGTTTGCGCCAACGCATCTAATGCTTTGAGTTCAATCGCCTGATCTTTGGGAAGCTTATCGTCGCCAAAGGCAAAATGATCAAGGGTAACAGACATTGCCTGTCCCTGTGGTGCGGGAGTAGGTGAACTTGTTGTTGATGAAGGTGCAGTGGTTGCCTCTGGCGTTTCTTGTCGGTACAGAGTGGATGAACTCGCATGAGATGGACCAGATGAAGCAGGAGACGCATTTCCCGCCATTATGCTGGAAGCCATTCTATGTGCGGTTTGCTCGCTGGCATCATGCGGATTGCTGACAGTAAGCATATTTGCCGGGGGGACAGGTGTTCCCTGTTGCACGACATGCGTCAATTCATGAGCAAGCAGCTGTTTACCCGATGGAGTATCTGGCCGGTATTGTCCTTGACCAAAAGCGACATGCGACCCCACCGTGTATGCTAACGCATTAACCGAATGCGCCGAATCTTCTGCCTGGGTGTCTGTATGTACGCGAACGTGACTAAAATCGTGACCGAAACTCGTTTCCATAAATGTGCGTGTTCCGGTATCCAGCGATTGCCCTGGCGTACGGAGAACATCGTGTACGATGGATGGCACCTGGTCAATTTGCTCAGTGTTGACTGCTGCTCGCTGCATCATTCTGCCTTCAGAAGAAGCGTTTGTACCACAGGCACATTTTCTTTGAAGGAATCCGGATTGCAACCGTGACGATGCCGGTAGTGATGTAGCTTTTGATTGAGTTCGTTGTAAGTTCATAAACGATGTCCTCGCCAGGTCCTCTAATGTTCTTATCGCATGCTTGCGATCATCTATTTCCCGCAATCTTTGAGAATTTCACTCGGCGGATGCTTCCCGATTTCTGCAAAACTTGATTTAGAGACGGTCTTCAGAATATAGGCGCAATTGTTGTTATAACTTGGATCTATCGTAAACGGTCGTGGTGTGTGCCATTTTGCCTGATCACGCAATTTCGTTTTTGCGATGAGACAGTTAAACATGCTCTGCCACTTGCCGGGAGCGACGCCCACCTTTTTGGTCACGATGTTTTCTACCTCGCGTTGGTTCTTAAATACGCGATTACTCATGGAAAGCTGATTGACTGTATCAGCATACAGGCGAATGGTGGTATTAAAAGCATAGAAGAAATCGTCGCAATGCTCTTTCTCGCCTTTTGCAATCGTATCCGCGCCATCCTGAGTGATTCGCCAGCGTACATCATATTTCCCAGTCGCGCAATCTGCATTCTCCGTCCGTGCCACGAAAATGTTTTTCCCTTCGGTGAATGTGCCGGCACCGGTATATACTGAGGTGATCGGTGCCAACTGTGCGTCGGTCGGATCAACCTTTACACCCCCTCGTGCAGGCGTGACATGTAATACCGGGTAGACAACATTGCCGGATAAACTTGTCAGACCAAAATCATTCTCCGTTGTTCCTGACGTGGCGAGGTAATCCTTTCGGGATAACGCTTTAGGTACACATGTAGCTTGCTGTTGTGCTGGCAGTGCGGGTTGTGGTTGTCCAGCATCACCGTCGGCTGTTCCCGCGTCCGCGCCGCTACCCACAGCGGGTGCTTGCCCGGTATCGCCTTCAGGTACACCGGCACCCGCATCTTTTGCTCCCAATTGTGATGATTGACTGGATTGGCCGGATTGGCTGATATCAGGGCTAACAGCGCCCGCATCTTGTTTCTGCATTGCTACTGTATCAATTGTCCGCGCTATCGGGGTAAATGACTGCGCATTCATGACAGCATTTGACACATGTTCAGCTTCTTGTTCTGTTGCATCTCCCGGCAAGGTCATTTCCAACAGCTCCGGTGGTTTTTGCCACCCGGTACCTTTATTTTGCTGCACTACATGCGTCAATTCATGTGCTAATAACCGTTGCCCGGCTATGGTTCCAGGTTGATATTGACCCGCACCAAACACCACATTGCGTCCTACTGTGTAAGCCAGCGCATTCACAGAACGTGCTGAGTCCGCCGCTCTGCTATCGGTATGCACACGCACAGAACTGAAATCATGACTGAAGCGCGGTTCCATAAATGCTCTTGTCCCGGTATCAAGTGTTTGTCCCGGAGAGTTGAGGACGTCGTGGACAACAGGTAACACCGCTATTCCTGGGGAAGTGGCGACAGAGGCACGTTGCAACGTACCCCCGTTTTTTTTCTTGCACTCAGCACATTCGCCGCCACCGGCGTGTTGCCCACAGTCACATGTGCGTTGTAGTAGACCATGCTGCGTCGGTGTGATAGATAATTGCGATGTGGCTTTTGCTTGCACCTGTAGTTGTGTGTTCATTTTGTATCTTCGTCCCTCTCTTGCTGGTAAGATGGTACCGTTATAGGGGCGGGTTGGCTGACCGCTTCTTTCTGCCAGCGTAGTACGGGAGCTTCAACGCTCTCATTCAGACCAGGGTCTTCAGGTGTAGGCGTGAGACCGTAGCCCACTCGTACAGATATCTGATAGTTGCCTGGCAGTGGAGCGGCACTACGTTCGGCGTTCCAGAGCAGATCAAGACGGTAAGGCCAGCTAAGATTAGCGGCTAGTGACAGGTGCTGACCCGGGTCAATTTGAACAACTGTGGGTGAAAAGTACCCAAAAACGTGCGAGCCTGGTCTCATAGTACCACGAGCGTAGGAAAGCTCGATCTGTGAACCTTCCTGTTTCCAGATAAGCCATCCATCGTTGACTAGCCATATTGGTACCGTGGTATCATTGCGTACTTCATATTCCACATGCGAAACAGGAGGCGTTGTCTGGCTCGACGCTCGAGTAATGAATACTGTAACTTCTCCTTGCATAAGTTTTCTCCTGAGACACTTTATGGAATTTTGTCAGTAATCTTGTATTTTGTTCCATGTGCCTTATTATAGGCATCGCGCCACGCCTGACATTTTGTGCGGAAAGATGACCAGTTGACAGTTCCTGGAGCCGCTTTATCACGCGAATAGGACTCACCGCAGTTCGGATCCTTGAAAGAACCGCGTGCCTCAATGCCATGTTCCGCACGTAACTCATTTTCTCGCTTCACTGTTTCCTGGTGTCCTCCCTCGCCGCGAGGGGCTGTTTCATCACTACAGTGTTTACCCGCGTTGCCTAGCCAGCCATGTCCACAGAGTTCATGTCCCAGTACAAGCCAGGGATCGATATCCAGGGTTTTGCCGGAAGCAGTTCCTGCACCCCACAGTTTTGGACTGTTGGGAGAGGGCGCTGTTACTATGCCGCCGCTTCCGCCGGGCTTTTTACAATTTGCTGCATCAGGGTCGGTAAAATCAGTGTGAGGCCACGACGCATCATCTACTACAATATGCCATTCATTTGTTGAACTAACCATATCACAGAGGCAACCGCATCCGGTTGGCTCTTTAGAAGCCTCCGCGGGCGAGGCTTGCGGAGGACCCACAATTCCAGGTGGAGTCGGTGATGTGCAATACGATGTATTCATAGTCACAATGCCACTACCTTTATTCACGATAACGTTGCCACCGGAACAAACTGTTGTCAAATAACCTTCGATAGTCTCGGCATTTGTTTTTACAAGGCCAGTTCCTGTAGGATTGGGAATCAAAACTTTAGCGTCATCTACCGTGACTTTTCGATGTAGCATTGGTGGGTATAGCCCCATGTATGGGGAGAGTACCTGTCCTTGTAAGATACGCTCAGATACTGCTTCGGCTTCTTGTTCAGCAGGTGTCGCAGGTGGAGAAATGGCTAGCGATGATTTTGCCGAAATCTGTCCTCTTTGCTGCACCACGTGCGTCAACTCATGTGCTAATAGTCGCTTGCCTGCCATTGTTTCTGGCTGGTATTGTCCCGTGCCGAAAACGATATCGCGGCCTACAGTGTACGCCAGAGCATTAACCGAACGTGCTGCTTCGACTGCTTGCGCGTTGGTATGCACACGCACGTTGCTGAAATCGTGTCCGAAGCGTGATTCCATGAAAGAGCGCGTGCCAGAGCCGAGAGCTTGACCGGGTGAGTTCAGGACGGTATGTACGATGGGTGGCACGCCGTGTGCAGGTGCAGGAGCTGTGTTGACAGCAGCGCGTTGTAGATTGCCTCCGCGTTCGCGCTGCTCGCGTTTCGCCTTGCACTCGGCGCATTCAACGCCGTTGGAACATCGTTGCAAAACGCTGTGTGCCACAGGGTGTACCTGTAGCGGTTGTGGTCTCTGTTGTGCGATAACCTGTCCACTCATTGTCCAATCCCCCTGTAGACGGCCTGGGCCAGTTTTCTACCCAGCGTTTCCACTGGCTCATCGTCGTTCAATGCAAGAACGCCAGCCGGAAGCTGTTTTCGTATACCGCCTGTTCGCAGGTCGAAGGTCAGTTCACCATTCATCAATAATTGCGTTAGTTCGGCCTCGAACGCGGCTTGTAATGCACGGCGCTGGTACGGCCTGACAGGTGCAATGGGCAAATTATCCAGGATGAGCCGCTCGATATGGATGGTGATGTTCCTGTCACTCATGGCTGTCCTCCTTGCGCCGTGGTCGTGGTCGTGGTTGAGGGTAAGCGAAGGTCGGCCTCGGTAAACTGGCGGTCCGTCTTGCGAAATTCGATACGAGTTGCCGCGAATATCAGAGACATGGTGACTGGAGTTCCTGCCTGGGCCGCCATGAAGGCCGCGTTCAGCGCGATATTGTGAATACTGCCACCTACAAGGTTCAGGCGTGCAAGACGATCATAGTCGAGCGCGTCTACCGGCGTTTGCGGCGGAAATACTTTTTGCCACATACTTTTCCGCTCCGCAAAACCAGGGAAAGGGAAGTTGATGATGAAGCGTAAACGGCGCAGAAACGCGGTATCAAGCGCACTTTTCATGTTTGTCGCCAGGATAGAGAGACCCTTGTAGGCTTCAATGCGCTGCAACAGGTAGTTGATCTCGATATTGGCGTAGCGATCATGACTATCTTTGACCTCGCTGCGCTTGCCGAAGAGCGCGTCGGCCTCGTCGAAGAAGAGGATAGCGCCGCCATCCTCCGCGGCATCGAAGAGACGGCGCAGGTTTCTCTCCGTCTCGCCGATATATTTGCTGACCACCGATGAGAGGTCAATACGATAGAGCGAGAGATGCAGGGCGTTGGCGATGACTTCGGCAGCCATCGTTTTGCCGACGCCGCTCTCGCCGGAGAACAGCGCGTTGATACCCAGGCCCCGGTTCATGCGAGCGGCAAAGCCCCACTCTTCATAGACCTTGCCACGTTGCGCTACCTGATCGGCAATCTGATGCAACATATCCGTCTCTTCGGATGGCAAGACGAGATCGTCCCAGGTCGCCTTGAGGTCCAGGCGTTGCGCCAGCATATCCAGGCGCGGGCGCGTCACTATACGGCAATCCTCCCAGAGCAAGTCTGACAGCGATACCGGAGATGTATCCTCCTGTTGCTGTCCATGCTCCAGTTGCTCTAACCCCTCTCGTGCGATGCGATGAATAGTCGGAACGTTCAGATGAAACTGCCCGGCAAGGTGTACTGGAATGTCTCCGGCCTGTTCGCCTAACGCGGTCTGCCATGCCTCCTGTTGTTCGGCGGAAGTTGGCTTATCAACATCCAACGCGATATTGACGCGGCCTACTCTTGCCCATGTTTCACGAACGCCGAGAAAGAAAACACCTTCGCTGCGGGCGAGAAAACGCACCAGTGATTGCGTTTGTCCCTCCGATGCTACTCCACCGTCGCTCTCCTGGGCATCGAGGTACATAGCGAGCGGTAAAAGCAAGCTTTCGCGATGCCAGAGACGAGCGAGCGTTTCGAGGTCGGCGGCTTGTTGTGGCAACATTTCAACCGGCATGCGGTAGAGATGTCGCTGCAACGTAGCACTGATATAGAAAGCTACGAGTTGTTTGCTTAACGCATCCGGGCCGACCAGTTGCATCAAAGGGAGAGCTTGCTCGGCCCGTTCCCAGTGGCGTAAGATCGTTTTCACCAGTTGCTCGTGCGATGGTGAGAGTTGCTCGTGTCCCGCATCTATCTCCAGTGGCGTCACCAGCATTGCGAGGCGATCATCGAGATAGTCCAGCCCGTTCACATAGTTGACAATGCGTTCGTCGGCTCGCAATGGGCTGGTCGTAAGTTGGAGAGTCGAGGGCTGGTTAATCTCCAACAAACGCCAGTAACGCAATGGGCGTTCTGGCGAGACTACATCCCAACTGGGATTGTCAAAGAGCGCGAGCGCGAGGGCAAAGGTTGGGTACGGACGGTTCGCATCGTCCTGGGCGCGGGCACAAAGCGCGGCAACGCGGGTATCCAGTTCCATTGCCACACATAACAGTAGCACTTCGCGCTCAAACTGCGATAGTCCCAGGCGCTTGCTCAGCGTTATGAGCGCGGGAGCCGGTTCTTGCGACTCGACAGCCTTCATCTCCGACAGGTACTGAGCAAGCTGATCGTTTGTTGGCGTAGAGCGTGGCGTGACAGATGATGGCGCTTCCGCACGTCCGCCGAACAGACCACGGTGCTGCTCTTGCTGCACGGGTTGTGGTTGTGGCGAGACAGGATGATCGTGCTGTATCAACTGTTCCAGGCGTAGACGGAGCCATGCCAGCGATGTCGTGAGATAACGCTGGTTGGTCTCTGACCAATCAGGCGTATTTGTTCCTTTTACCCCATCTGTCGTTGTCGCACTCATCATTCCGCCCTTACGGTATTGTTATCTGTGGACTGGTGCTATCCACAACGCTCTGCGCACCGTCAATTTGCACGCTGACAAGATAGGTTGCAGCACTGACTACAACTTCTCTGTTACTACCGCCAACATCGCTGCTCGAAAAGGTCAAAGTATCGGTAGCAGCAGCACTATGCGAGTCACTGACAAAGGACCATGCTACCGGGGGATTTGTTCCAGGTACTGAATTAAGTACAAGAACCGCACGTTGCATCATGCCTACCTGTGGAGTGAGTGTTACAGTGAACTTAACCGAGAAAAGCCCTCCTCCTTTATCCACTATATTTGCCTTACTCACGTTAGTAACAACCGGACGCAGCACGAAAGGAACCACGTTTGACTCGAAGCCGTTATGCGGCACAGCGGGGTTGCCAAGCAGCAATTGCTGCACAACTTGCACACCCTGGATACCAGCCTGTAAGGTATTCGGCACCACAAAGCTGAGACGATTGATACCCGCATCTGTTGTCGCTACAGGCGTAACGCCAATCTGCACCTGCGAAGTGATCGTGGGATCGTCACTTTGCAATTGCCGACCAATCAACACGAGCGTATCGCCAACGACAATCGGGTGTATCACCCCCGGTTGGTCAATGTCTTTTTGTGAAACCACTTGCTCGATGATCGGTTGCCGAAAAGGCATCACATAGAGCATTGGTGTCTGCACCGGACGGGCAATGGCTGGTGAGGCATCACTCTCGATCAACACGACCGTTGCCACATAAATCATCGAGAGCGCGTAGGGCGTTGTCAGTAGGATGGACCAGAGCTTTGATAACTCCTCTATCGAAAGTGGGAGCGGCGTAAACTTGACGAGTTCGGGATCGTCGGCAAGCGTTGAGCCTGTGAGATATGAGAGCGAGTTCACAACGCCGGTAATGCGTTGCCGTGTCAGTTGTGGCTCACTGTGTAGCGTGCGCACGGTGCTACCCATGAGGAGCTGCGGTACAAGCGTAGCCTCATTGCCATAAAAGGTCAGCAGGTAATGCAGGTCAAGTGCCGCTTTTGGTTTCTGGCTTAACGAGCCATCGGAGCGGCGTGAGGGCAAATCAATATTGCGTAATGATGCATTTGTCGTCACCTGATAGAGAAAGACATTCACTTTGGCTTCGGCGGAATTGTTACCCGCGATATCGGGACGCACCGTACTGACTATCGCACCAGGAACATCAACCTGAATTTCCTGCTGGATTAGCTGGCTTAATGTCGCGGTAACAGTGGCAATTGCCTGGGCGTTGCTCATCAGAGTCCTCCTTTCTCGCTCTGCCTCAAGTACTCATCCAGACTCATTGCTTTTGGCATGGCATGCTGACGTTGTGGCCGCGCTTCGAGAGCCGATACAGGATTCGCCCGTACTTCTATACGCCCTATGGTGACGTGGACTGCCGGTGTGGCCTGGATAGCCTGTACACTCTCCGGCAACATTTCGCCCATATGTTGCTCTGTCTGACTGGCCCTGGAGAAATCGTCTCTGCTTCCTCGCGCATCATGATAGCACGGCTCATGCTGCCTGTGTATGACTACCTCTGTAGAGCGTGGCGCTTTTTGCCCGGTAAACGGGCTTGACGGCAGCATGGCGGGTAGTGGTTGAACGCGGGTCAACAGCACAGGTATCCTCGGTCTCTCTTCTTGCGTATCCCCTGCCCTCTCGATTACAAGAAAAACATGGTGTGTGCCATCATCTATTGGATCTATTGCATTCTTCACTGGCATTTCATGGTGTGGTTGGGCTGAACCAGTCTGCTCGGACGTGGATACTCGTGTTTGAGCAAATGGCTGGTGAATCTCAGGATAAGTAGTAACGTGTCGTTCAACAGGTATAACAGGTGGAATGTCTGACCTCTGAGATGCAGATGCTTCCTTTGATGCGTTGCTAGAGGCAACTGGTTGTGAATCGGGCTCCAGATGCGTGTTGTTTTCAAGTGTAGTGGGAGTAGCAGTTGATGTAACGCTACTCTGGTCGTCCTGCTCTTCAGTTGCCAGTATGTCGAGCATCTCTTCGTTATCCGTATACGGCATGGGAGCGAAGAGCGGTGCGATCATCGGTTGTATGGTAGGAGCCAGCCCTAATGCTCGCTCCGCAATTCTAAAAAACAGATCGGTCATTGTTATTATCCCGGTTATTCCAACCATTTGAGTCATACTGGTCATTGGTCATTCGGCCACCATTTCAAGATAGTATTGCCGTCGTACATTACTGAGTGCAAGAATCTCGGTTTCTCGCCATCCATATGCCCGCGCCAGGATATGCACCTCGCGCAGCAGACGTTTTGCCTGTGCCTGTATTTCGGCCCATAAAAACCTGCTCACATCGAAGAACGCGGGCCGGTGATACTGGCACTGCGGGCAGATCATATCAATCTGTATTTCCGCCTGTGGATCACGTTCGAGTACCTTTTCGCCCAGTGTCACCGTGATTTCACCTGGTAGCTTCTCTATTGGCACGGCATCTCCTTTGCGTATCGCTTGCACAATGCAGCGTTGCAACAGAAGAAGACGGGCAGACGCTGCGTCCTGATGTTTGCTGATTGCCAGCATATCCGCAAGCGTCGGAAGGCGCAGTTGTATCTTGTAATCTTCCATCTGATACGAATACACCTTGCCCACCTCATCTACAGATGCCGCTCCTGCCCACATCTCTGTCACGGTAAATGAGAACTCCAACCGCTCCTGGCAGTGTGAACATTCCATAAAGCCAACAAAGCGCGAACCAAACATCTGCTCATGCAAGAGCAGCAAGTATGCATCGCATTGCCCGATACTCAGAGCGAAGATATCTCGGTGCGGCACATCTGGGAGTGCGGCGACCAGCAATGTGAGCATACGCTCCACAGGGCGCTGTCGCTGCCCATTCTCCCAGAGTTGCACAATAGATTGTGATGATAGGGTTTGCATTACGCTCTTGTATTCTGTAGGGGCCGATTGATCGCGCCCACCGCCGATTCATCGGCCCGTGCCTCAATCGCCGATGAAACAATATTGTCCGTTTTGCCGATGAATCGGCGGTGGGCGCGATCAATCGGCCCCTACGTTTATGCCGGACTGGTAAAGGTCGGCTCGCTCGGCTCCTGCGTATCGAGATCGCGTTCCCAACCTTCATTCTCCAGCTTGATATGCTGGATGGCGACAGCGTTGGCATTGGCATCGAGATCAGGTAGGGACTGGAATTCAGAAACCCAGCAGCGATAGACTTTGTAGGCTATAGCAAGTTGCCCGGCTTCGTTGTAGACCTCGATAATGAGGTCTTTGCGGAAATCTTTCAGCGAAGTTTCCTGCCCAAGTCCATTGCCGAAGTTCCAGACCTTATTGGCCCATTGCTCAAACGCGGGATCATGGGTCACACCGCGTTCAAGCGTGATCGCATCATATTCGGTGCGCCCCGGTGACTTGCGACTGCTGCTAGGGTCGCCACCGTCGCGGTGCTTCACAACCTCAGTAGTACGTTTGAGCATCCCTACTTTGCTGACTCCAGCAACATATTGACCATCCCATTTGACGCGGAACTTAAAGTTCTTGTAAGGGTCAAAGCGCGTCGGGTTCACACTAAACTGTGCCATGATTCACCTCTATACCTGTAACTGACCAGCTATTTGCTGGAGCGAGAGGATAACGAATTCCGCGGGTTTGAGTGGCGCGAAGCCAACGACGATGTTGACAATACCCAGATCAATATCGTTCTGCGTAGTCGTTTCTTTGTCGCATTTGACGAAGTACGCATCACGCGGCGTCTGCCCCTGGAACGCGCCTTTGACGAAGAGATTGTGCATGAACACGCCGACGTTCAGGCGAATTTGCGCCCAGAGCGGCTCGTCGTTCGGTTCAAAGACGACCCATTGCAAGCCACGGCGCAAGCTCTCTTCGATATAGAGCGCAGTGCGCCGCACAGGGACGTATTTGTACTCGGAAGCAAGGGCATCAGCGCCGCTAACGGTACGGCTACCCCACGACACAGCGCCATAGACGGGGAAGATGCGCAGACAATTCACGCCAAGTGGATTGAGCGAGCCATTTTCGCCATCAGTGAGCAGGTAATCGAGACCTTGTACCCCAACCAGATTCGCATTTGTGCCAGCAGGAGCTTTCCAGACGCCGCGTGAACTGTCAGTACTCGCATAGAGGCCGGCAATCATACCAGATGATGGGTAGGAGGTTAGTCTGCCATTATTCAATGGATCGGGAGCCTGTACCCAGGGATAGTAAATCGCAGCATAAGTGCCGTTGTCCCCCTTGCTGAGTTTTGGATCTGTAATAAAGGTGACCATATCAGCAGGTTTCTTGTCAGGTTGTGAGTCAATGATTACAAAAGCACGCCGTGGTTTGCAATAAGCAATGGCCTGGTTCAGTGTACCGGCATCTGTAACACGGGGCAAGCACAGCAGGTTAAACAAATCCACTTCGTCAAGGGCGAAGATGCCTGTACGGCTACCATCGGTGGGGAAAAACACTTCCGGGTTCGTATTGATGTCGAAAGGATCGCCTGCCCCTCCTGCCAGTTGAGCGGGACCGGTGCCATTCTGCTGCGTCGGCGTTCCAGCTGCATTGAGGTGGAGTTTGTCGGCAATGTTGTTCTGTGGCGCATCGCTGACTGTTACCGATGATGTACTGCCAACCGTGCCTGAAGTGAGGATGAGTGTCGTATTGTCTGGAGAAGCCGTGCAGGTGAAATTCCCCCATGCAGGCAGACCTGGTTTCTTTGCCCGCACGGCATTCTGGATGCGTTTAGCCATATCTGGCAGTTGTACAGCCAGCTTTTTGCCTGGGTCTGGAACGCCTGTTGCGTCCAACGTAACCACGTCAGCAGGATGACCATCAAAAGCGATATTAAAGCTATTCTGCTTGTCACTCGGCAGGTTATCTATGTCCCCCTGTGTAAACTTGCCGCTGGTAAGTGTTCCAGCGCCAACCGTTGATGGGGCCGGATTTTTAGGAATACCACCTCCTGTTGGCACCTTTACCTTGACCGTCACAAGCAGTGAGACGCCATTGATAACATTCTCGACAAATTGAGATTGCTTTGAGTCCATTGATAAACCTTTGAACGTCTCTGTTCTCGTATCTGCCGGATTGTCCTGTGAAATGTAACTAAATGTGAGATCAAATGTACCCGCAACCACTGAGTTATTAGCGACCGCAACCTGAATGCTGTTGGCCTCCGTACCCTCGTCAATTGCGGTAACCGTTAACACGGCTACAGGAGGGGTACTGGCATCCTGCAAATCAACTGTAGCGGTCGCGGCATTGAGAGCGAGACGGACAATCCATGCCTCGTTGCCGCCGTTCTGAAAGAACTGGCTCACGGCGTAACTCATGGCTGGTTGGCTCAGTCTCACTGCATCATTCGTGTCCGTGCCTTTAAACAGGCCACCGAAGGCATTCTCATAGTCTTTCAGGCTGAAAATGTGGACGGCTGTATTGATGGGTCCGCGTTTCGCCAATCCTAGAAACGCGGTAACTGAGGTACTGACCCCTACGATTGTATGTACACCACTGGGAATTTCCTGGACATACACGCCAGGATACGTCGGATTAACTGGCATGAGAGACATCCTCCGTTCTCAAATCGCCATTGCACATTACGTCTGTTATGTTTTCGGTTCGTTCCCGGTACTGGAATTTGGCGGCTTGCTCTGTAGCACGCATGCGGTAATAAATGTTCGCAAGTTTGGCCCACCTTGCACATAGGCTTCTCGCCCACTGGCAATATGTCGCATGTAGCAACGTTCTATTCCTGTCTCCGCATCCGTAGTGACACGTAGCAGGAAACTCCCATCGTTGACAGGCACATCTTCTGCTGTGTCTACACGCTTTACCCGCACATGTAACCCGTCTCCCTGTAAATCGTGCCAACAGTGTATGATGAGAGAGAACATGTCATTTTCCAGTACCGACTATCATTTCTACCCCAACCTTACCATGAGCCGCTCTATTTCCGCTCAAAAAACGCTCTATTTTTGTTGCATGTTCTCATGAGGTCCCTGAGTTAGCAGGATAGAATTG
>DATGJV010000215.1:0-3216 GCA_035295005.1 Ktedonobacteraceae bacterium
GTATTCCTTGAGGCTGGCGTGAGCATTTCCGCGGTCGTTGTACGCCATAGCATACTGGGGATCCAGTTCGATGGCTCGGTCATAGTCGGCGATAGCGCGCTGGTATTTCTCTAAATGAGAGTAAGCGGCACCGCGGTTGCAGTAGATGTCAGCCTCTTCACGGGTGAGTCCGATGGCCTGGTCGTAGTCCTCGATAGCGCGTGGATAGTCCTCGAGGTTATTACACGTCACCTCGGCCCTTATAAGCACCGGCATTCTGAGGGTCCAATGCTATGGCTCTATCATAGTCGGCACTAGCCTGGTCGTACTCTTCAAGAAAAGCATAGACACTTCCGCGGTACGTCAAGGCAATGACATAGTCAGGCTGTAACTCAATTGCTCTGTTCAGAAACCGGGCGCATTCAGCATGCTTATTCTGTTCCTCAAGCGTCTGTGCCACATTGACGCATATTTCAGCGGCAGTTTCTCGCAGCTCGTCAAGATGATGAAGCCGAGTGAGCGCTTTCTCATACCACTGGTAGGCTGTATAAACATCCCTGGCTTCGTAGGCTTCCCCCAGACGCCACCAGAGCGCAGCGGCTAGCTCCTCGTGGAACCCGGGCACTGTCCGAAGGAAGGCGATTTTATGTTGTTCTGTCAGCGCGTCAAGCTTTTGGAGGGCGATGAGCGCATCATCATCGTCTGGTGCTTCCGGCATAGCCGACGTTTTCGGCTTGCTGGTATGTTTGGACGCCAAAAAGAGAAATAAAATAAGAAGGAGAAAGCCAATGAAAAAGCCAGCATTACAACAGGTTTGCTGGCAAGACCCAATAGCAGCTCGGCAGCCGGAACAAATTCGGTCAAACGCAGAGGAAGGGAGAGAGGTGCTGCCCCAAATCGCGGGCGATGCGTTCCAAAGCCATTAGTTCAAGATTTGCCAGAATTCCTGACCATACGCCGTGTGAGAACACCAACGAGTCTTTCGTCTTGTTCGCGATCTTTATCGGCGAGAACGGTCTCAAATGAGCCTCGATGCAGATACAGGCCAAGCACATCCGCACAAGTGAAAGCTGTCTGTGGTGCCGTGGTGAGAAACAGCTCATACACGGTCCCTGCTCGTAAGACGCCAATAGGGGGTTTGGCGGTGGAAGTGGCTGGGTGGGTCGCCACAATCAAACGCACGCACGGCCCACAGGGAAGCAGTGCGAGATCGGGACAATCGAAGAGATCCCGCTGTGTCCCACTCTCCGGATGAGTCGTCTGAGCGTCTGGCGGCAGGGTGAGACGGGCAGCAACAGCAGGCAGATCAAGCAGGCCGTACTCTTTGCTTCGTACGATGACCCCCCATTCCCGACGAGAGAGGGGGAGTGAGCACAGCAGTGGTGCCATACAATCCGTCCAAACGAATGAGGGATATGAGCAAGGGGCATACACAGCCAACCTGCATAGCTGATGATGGCCTCACAAGCCCGTGCTAATTCCGCACAGTACTCACCATTGCCAGAGCCACCAAAGGAGCCTAACCAGTAATGGGAGTGGGCCTGCAGCACCGTTGTGCGAGTCCGAGCAACCTCACCTCACTTGCGCCCGAGATAGGCAGGTGCGCACACCTGGTCAAAACGTCGATGCGCGGCACGGAGATTGGGAAGATCGGGCAACGCTCGTTGTCGTGCCGCTTGTTTGGTTCCATCCACGTCAACGACGATAAAGTCGTTGACCCTGATAATCCCATAATCCACCGGGAGGAAAAGTCTGGGCGGTTCGCAGGATCACATCGTCGAGAAACAGCGCACGCAACGCCTCAACGGTGGGCTGATCCAAAGCTGCTAGATATCGACTCAGTGTGCAGCGATGAGGCAAGCTCTTGCGACCAAAGAGTGCCATAAAAGCAGAGGCAAAAGGCTGAAGACGCTCATAAAATGCGAGGAGGGTTGGTTCTGCACTCACCGCGTATCCTATGAGCACGGCGACAAAATCTACGAGCTCATAGGTCCCGAATCTCGCACGCGTAAAATGTACTTGTTCCTCAATGTTTTTGAGGACGCCCGATGTGATGAAGACCTGCGCCACGATGGCGACTTCTACAAACCAGTTGGGAATTGAGGGCAGATCTTCTGCTGCCATCTGCAGATGGATGGATGGATGGATGTGTCATACTACGTGTATTTTCCTGAGAAGTAGGATAGGATATGTTTCTTCTTCTAAGGAGACACATGTTTGCCTGTTTTACAAGGGGTTTCCTTCTTTCCTCTGCTTGTGATCATACCGCTTGCTTGTTGTTATCTCGTTGCGCATCCCGCGGGCTCTGGAGGCCGCTTTGCCTGGTCATCCTCTTCTTCCCTCTTTTGAGACCACCTGAGTAGTTACTGGTTGGTTAGGGGAGTGTATCAACCTCACAATTTTGGAGAGGAGAACGCGAATCTGTATATGTTTCAGCTTGCATTGCGTAGAGCTTCGCGTAAGTTCCCTGGCACTCGATAAGTTCAGCGTGCGTTCCAGACTCACTGATCTGACCATGCTCCAGAACCGCGATATGGTCAGCTATCCGCGTCGTATTAAAGCGGTGCGTAATCAACAAGCAAGTGCGCCCGCGCAATAGTTGGCGAAACTGCTGATAGAGTTCATATTCGGCATGGGCATCCAGAGAAGCAGTAGGCTCATCCAGGATGAGCAGGGCAGTATCACGCAAAAACATCCGTGCTAACGCCAGCTTCTGCCATTCACCTCCTGAGAAATCCACGCTCTCATCGGGACTGGCTAGCATCTTGCTGAGAATACTCTCATACCCCAGAGGAAACCGCTCGATGCGTTCGTGGATGCCGGCTTTTCTGGCGGCTTCTTCAATACGGAAGCGATTTTTCATCTGAGAGACATTGCCCAGGCCAATATTTTCGTGTATAGAGAGATCATAGTGGGCAAAGTCTTGAAAGATGGCTCCCAGATGCTGACGCAGTTCCGTTGGGTCGAATTCGCGAATATCCGTTCCATCCCAGAGGATCTGGCCTTCGGTGGGATCGTAAAGGCGCGTCAGCAGTTTGACGAGGGTGGTTTTTCCCGCGCCGTTCAAGCCGACCAAAGCTAAGCACTGATGCGCAGGCAAGAAGAGATCAACGTGGCGCAACGTCCAGGAGTGCTGTTCACTATAGCGGAAGGAGACGTCGCGAAATTCGATCCCTATGCAGAGAGATGGAACAAGGTGAGGTGCAGCACTGATCAGCAGTGGCTGTGGGAGGGCCA
>DATGJV010000216.1:0-6168 GCA_035295005.1 Ktedonobacteraceae bacterium
TCTATCGCGATATGGAAGCTCTTGGTATTGCCGGTATTCCTGTCTGCGCCGAACGCGGACCGGGCGGCGGCTGTTTCCTCATAGACGGCTACCAGACAAAGCTCACCGGACTCAACGAAGCGGAGATTCGCGCTCTCTTCCTCTTCAAAATGACCCGCCCACTGGCAGAACTCGGCCTGAGCAAAGCATTGGACGATGCCATGCTAAAACTCTCTGCTGCACTTCCTGCTGAACAACGCGGCAACGCCGAACAGGTACACCAGCGCATCCACCTGGACATAGAGGATTGGCAACGGGACGCATCCACGGTTACTCATCTGCCAACAATTCAAGAGGCCATCTGGCATGACCGCAAGCTCCTCATCCAGTACGACGAGGGCTGCAATCTATGCCAGCAACACCTTATTGAACCGTATGGGCTGGTCTCGAAAGCCAATAGCTGGTACGTGGTTGCCACGGTCGCAGAAGAACAGCGCGTCTTCCATGTTTCGCGCATCACCACGGCAGTTCTCAGCGAGGAACATTTCATTCGCCCCGAAACATTCGACCTGTCCAGTTTCTGGGCAACATACTGCCTCCAGATGGCACAATGCATCAAAAAGCTACCTGCTACAGGTGCTGGATACCCTGCGTTCAGATCAACCGCCAGAGAAAAAAAAGCCATTATGGCGAGCAATGTTGTCAGACGCAGAGCTTTTACTCCTCAAAAAAAGAAAAAAAACGGTTTCAAACCACTAACAGGACAACGAGCGTCTGCCTCTCAAAAAAAAGCCATTTTAAAAAATCGAAATGGGCTGGCACAACAACAAAAAAGGAATTCACAGCCTCTAAAAAAAGAAAAAATGAGCCTTCGATTAAAAAAAACAAAATTTGTGCCTCTCTCTTTTGTCGCATAATCTATAAAGAGATTGTTCGGCGCGGTGCGCCTCACCTGATATTAGAGGAATGCCCTATTTGCGCTAAGCGCAAATAGGGCATTCCTCTAATATCAGGTGAGGCGCACCGCGCCGAACAGTCAACATTCTTTCCTGTTCAAACGTGCCAAAAAAGAATAATATAGAATAGAGAAGTACTGTGACCTGTTTTAAGGAAGGAGCTATAAACATGTGTGGTCGCTATACATTAACCATAGACATCAATAAGGTTGCGGAAGCATTTGGCGTGCCGCCAACACTGGAGACGAAGCCGCGCTACAACGTCGCGCCGACGCAGGAAGTGGTCTCCATTTTGAGCAATGGCAGCCCGCACCTGGACTGGTTGCAGTGGGGCCTGATACCTTCGTGGGCCAAAGACCCTTCCATTGGCGCGAAAATGATTAACGCACGGGCGGAGACGCTGGCGGAGAAACCAAGCTTCAAACGCTTGCTGCGCTCGCGCCGTTGCCTCATCGTCGCCGATGGTTTTTACGAGTGGAAAAAGGAGAATGGCGGCAAAACTCCTATGTATATCACCATGAAAGACGGTCAACCCTTCGCGTTCGCCGGCCTGTGGGATACGTGGAAGAGCCCCGATGGCGAACCGATACGCACCTGCACCATCATCACCACGCAGCCCAACGATGTTGTCTCGTCCATTCACGACCGTATGCCCGCCATTTTGCTACCCGCGACTCGCGATGAATGGCTCGACACTGATTTCCACGACGAACAGGCTCTGATGCACCTGCTCAGGCCCTATCCCGGCGACAAAATGACGGCACGCGCTGTTTCCCGTATGGTCAACGACCCTAAAAGGGATAGCGCGGAACTGATTGCATAACAGGGAAGAGAGGTTAAACAGCACCTGTAAATTATTGCTACGGGCCAGGGTACCCGCAAGGGGATACCCCTACTATACAACGCATGGCTTAATCGAGCGGTTCGTGTATAGTAGGGGTATCCCCTTGCGGGTACCCTGGCTTCTCGCACTTCGCCTTGCTGTTTATGCTGTTTAACCTCTCTTCCCTATTTCCCTTGACACCTCTTCTATGGTAGGCGTAAGATGAACGTATAGCAATCAATATTCTAGTGCCAGTAAGGAATGGCCTGTATGTCGTTTCAAATTTGTATCAAAACCGACAAATCTTTGCTACAGTTGGCTAACGAGGTGTGCAGACTTTTCGCGCTGCCCCCGTACCGGCAGGAATCTTTCGCGGGCGAATCCTATTGCCAGTTTGAGATGCTGGGTCTGCTGGTACTGATTCACCTGGCAGACGAGGAAGACCGCGACCCGGAAGTCATGGACTATCCCTACTGTTTTGATTTACAAATGTCATTCACCGACCATGCATTAAATACCGACGAGATGGAATATCGCCTGCAACCCTATTATGCCCAGTTGCTCAGCTTTCAGCTAGGATTAGATACTGCCTACCACGAAAAGCGTAAGGTGGAAGGGAAGTGGCAGATACGCTATCACTTTTTCAGCAAAAATCCACACTGGGATGGTTCGATTCTCTACGGCGAACCCGGCTGGGAACCCGCGGTCAAGGAGTCCGAGCCGGGCGATTGGCGTCATATGTTTCCTGTATTTTAATGAAGAGGTAAGGCATGACAGACGAACAGCGTAAGATGTCTTTTGCGGACCTGCGAGTTCTCTCCGACCTTTCGCGTTACAACTGCAGCCGCTTTGGCCCCTTTACGGCGGTCATATTTGAAGACGGGCAGGAAGTACGCGCATACACCAATTTCGATATTGCTAGAGAGGTGGCACAACTAGCGGTTGGTTTGGAGTCGCTGGGTATTGAGAAGGGCGACCGCGTCATTGTTATGATGGTCAATTGCATCGAAGTGGTCAATGCCTATCAGGCAATAGCGCGTGCTGGCGGCATCATTATTCCCGTCATGCCCCTGCTCAAGGGGCCAGAGGTGCGCTTTATCGCCGAGAACTCTGCCGCCAAAGCCATCATTACCAGCCCCATTCTTGTTCCTTTGCTGCAACCTGCACTCGCGAATATCCCTACCATGCAGCACATGATCGTCACTGGCAACGCCGAAAGCCTCAAAGGACAGTTTGCCGCCAGTAACGGTAAAAACAATGATGGCCCACAGATGTATGCCTACAGTGATGTTGTCGCGCAAGGTGCAGCGGGCGCGGAACATTTTCTTGAGCCGGGCAATGTAGAGGTTTCGCCCGACGATATGGCGGTCATTCTTTATACATCGGGAACGACCGGGCGACCAAAGGGCGTGGTACTCTCTCACGACAGCCTCATCACAAACGCTATCAGCGTCACGGGCGGCGAACGCGACGTGCCTGACAAGGAAGTCAATCTCGCCGTCTTGCCCCTGGCGCATGCTTACGGCATTCTTGCCTCCAATGTCTTCTTCCTGCGTGGCCTGAGCATCATCGCGCACCCACGCTTTGACCCGACCGCCGTCCTCGCGGCAATCGAGCGGTATCACATTGTAGCGTTCGCCGGTGTCCCCGCCATGTTCGTGGCGCTCCTCTACAATCCCGATGCCGACAAGTATGATACCAGCAGCCTCGTCTCCTGCTCCAGCGGCTCGGCCCCATTACCAATCGCTATTCTGGAAGCTTTCGAGCAGAGATTCGGCTGTACTATCACTGAGGGCTATGGACTTTCGGAAGCCAGCGCGGTATTAACTGCTAACAGGGACGATATGCCGCGCAAACCCGGTTCGGTCGGTATCCCGGTGCCAGGAGTCGAATTGTTGGTTGTGGATGAAAACGACCAGCCAGTTCTGACTGGTGAGATCGGCGAAGTGATTGCTCGTGGCCCCAACATCATGCAGAGCTACTACAATATGCCGGAGGAGACGGCGGAAGCCCTGCGCAATGGCTGGCTGCACACAGGCGATATGGGCCGCCTTGACGAAGATGGCTACCTGTATATTGTTGAACGGAAGAAGGACCTGATTATTCGCGGTGGCTTCAATGTCTACCCCCGCGACGTGGAGGAGGTGTTGAACAGCCACCCCGCCGTCATCGAATCGGCAGTGATTGGCATCCCTTCGGAGCTTATGGGTGAAGAGGTCAAAGCCTTTGTAGTCACCTATGAACCCGTTGACGCCGAAACCCTGATGGCCTATTGCCGCGAATCGCTGGCAAACTACAAAACACCGAGCGTAGTTGAGTTTATTCATTCTTTGCCGCGCAATCCCGTCGGCAAAATTGACAAAAAAGCACTCAGGAACATGTAGGGGTCCGCTTGAGCGCACCCTCCGCAAAAAAGGAGCCAGGAAGACAATATGTCCATAGACACACCTTTAGAAAGTGCCTCACTGGCACAGTTGCAGCAAACCCCTATAGATAACGTCCTGCATATCATTGACGAGGGACTGGTTCACCTGCCAACCTATCGCGAACTCTATTATCGCTGGGAGCGCCAGCAGTGGCAGTCGCAGGAGATAGATTTCAGCGTAGACCAGGCTCAGTGGGCGCAAATGTTGGAGCAAGAGCGCAGTGACCGCATCAACGGTCTCGCGGCCTTCTTTCAGGGTGAGGCGTGTGTGACGGATACGCTAGCTCCCTACATTCTCGCTATGCCCGACGAGGAGATGCGCATTTTCCTGACCACGCAGCTGGTAGACGAGGCCCGGCATACCGTCTTCTTCGCCCGTTTCTTCAAAGACGTTCTTCAAATAGACGAAGGCAAGATGGAAGATACGCTGGCGGTGGCACGGCAGTACATGAATGAGAAGCTGAAATATATCTTGTTGGACAGTCTCACCGAAGTTTCTGAGGCTATTCGCCAGGAACCCGGCGAACTCAAGCATCTCGTGCGCGGCATTACGCTCTATCACGTCATTGTCGAGGGGACACTGGCCCTCGCGGGTCAACGCTCGATCCTGGACTTCTATCGCCAGTACAACCTCTTCCCCGGCTTCCGTGGCGGCTTTACCGCCGTGGCCCGTGATGAATCGCGCCACGTCGTCTTCGGCGTCAAATTCTTACGTGAGATGGTACAAAAAGATGCTGCTTACGCCAGGGTTGTACATGATGCGGTTGAGTATTACGCGCCTATCGCCATTCAATCGCTCACACCTGCCGACGCATTCATTCCCAACATCCTGGCGATGCAAGGCGACCCCTGGATGACGCCGCGCTACGCCGCAGACTCCCTGCGCAAAAAGCTCAAAGTTATCGGCCTGAGCATGCCAGTCCCAGAAGTTCCGCCCCCACCCGTGTTTTAATAAAGGAGATGTAATATGGTATCCGCCGTCGTACTTATCAACGTGCAACGAGGGCAGGTTAACGAAACGGCACAAAGTCTGCTGGAGATCGAGGGTGTCGCCGAAGTCTATTCCGTTACCGGCGAATACGACCTTGTGGCCCTGTTGCGCCTGCAACGTTATGAAGACCTGGCCGAGGCCGTCACCACACGCTTAATACAAATACCCACAATCACGAAAACCAACACCCTGATGGCCTTCCAATGCTACTCCCGTGAAGACCTGCAACAGGCATGGGACATAGGCGTGGAATAAACCGAATCGTATGGACCCAATGTATCGCGCTCAGCGTGTAGGGGTCCGCTTTAGCGCACCCAACGAGATGAGCGTAGCAATGTCGAGTCCGTATTCTATTCAAAAAAGGAACATCCATATGGGCATGATCCATGGCGGCTGGCTGGTCGCAAAAATTCTGAAACGTGAAGGGGTCGAGGTGGTGTTCACTTTGAGCGGCGGCCATATCGCCGGTATTTATGATGGTTGCGTGCGAGAAGGTATTCGCGTGGTAGATACGCGGCACGAGCAAGCAGCCGTTCACGCAGCCGAGGGCTGGGCAAAGGTAACGCGCACTCCCGGCGTTGCCCTGCTGACGGCTGGCCCAGGCGTCACCGATGGCGTGACAGGTGTGGCGAATGCTTTTCTTGCGGGTAGTCCGGTGCTGGTCATCGGCGGTGCCGCCCCTCTTAGTCTGTGGGATAGGGGCGCGTTGCAGGAAATGAACCAGATTGATCTGTTGCGGCCCATCACCAAATGGGCAAGAACAGTACATGAGACGCCGCGCCTGGCGGAATATACCGCGATGGCCTTCCGGCAGATGCTGGGCGGCAAACCCGGCCCCACCTTCTTAGAGATGCCGATGGATGTGCTGAACAACTTCGCTGATACCGATACGCTTTTTGACCCCGGCGAACCCGCCTCCTACCGTCCCGGTGGGCGCACCGCTCCCGACCCCACGCTGGTCGAAAAGGCGGCGGAACTACTGAATAAGGCACAG
>DATGJV010000217.1:0-2544 GCA_035295005.1 Ktedonobacteraceae bacterium
TGATAAGAATACGAATCCCAACGCTACATTACCGGTAAAACTGGTGGTACAACACGCGGGTAGCTCCACGCTGACACAGACGACGGTCAATGTACGCTTGCATCCACCCGATGGGCAAGGGCCAATGGGGGTGGAAGAGAAAATCATCTTTGTCAGTTCTCCTGCCTGGCAAGCACCATTTAAGGGAATACAGCATACGTTTGATGTGACCGGTGCCTTTATTCAGGGTATCACACAGATGGTTACAGGTCAGGTCAAGCCGCAATTAGCGGGGCCGGTAGGGATTGTCAAAATAACTGGCGAGGTGGCACAGTCGGTACCTGACCTCGGCTGGTGGCCTATACTGAGCTTGACAGCGATTCTGAGCTTGAACCTTGCCATCGTCAATATATTGCCCATCCCCGCTTTAGATGGCGGACGCATCTTACTGATATTCATAGAAGTGGTGCGCGGCGGCAAACGCCTGAAACCAGAACGCGAAGGCATTATCAATTTCATCGGTATGGCATTACTGCTGACCCTGATGGTGGTCATCACCGTCAGCGATGTGCTGCACTGGGGTAGTTAATACATGTACATAAAAGGGTAGCCCACGCGGTTTGCCCATTTGCAACAAAGTAGGTTATATTATGCGACGGAAAACCCGGCAAATACATGTCGGCAATGTAGCTATAGGCGGCGATGCACCCATCGCCGTGCAATCTATGACTACGACATATACACGTGATGTTGAGAGTACAGTAGCGCAAATTTATCGTTTGGAAGATGTTGGCTGCGAAATCGTGCGCGTCGCCGTACCTGAAGAAGAGGACGCGCTCGCGATTGGCGAGATTAAGAAACGTATTCATATTCCCCTGGTGGCCGATATTCACTATAAACATTCGCTGGCGCTGGAAGCCATCCGGCAGGGCGTGGACTGTGTGCGTATCAATCCCGGCAACCTGATTAATGGGCGTAAATCGCTGGAGCAAATTGTTGCCGCCTGTAAAGAGCATGGCACCGCTATGCGTATCGGCGTCAATTCCGGTTCCATTGATGCGCTCGACCAGCGCGGGCAGATGCAGCGCATTCAGGTTCGGTTGCGTGATGATGGAGTGTTTGAGCGCACCGATCCTGCTGAAGCGCGGCGTCAGGAGCGCGAACGCCTCTCAGATCGTATGGTCGCGAAGGCGTTGGAATATATTAGCTGGTGTGAAGAACTGGATTTCCACGAAATCAAAGTCTCATTGAAATCCTCGACGGTGCTAACGGCTGTGGAGGCGTACCGTAAGTTCGCGCAACGTTCGGATTATCCCTTGCATCTTGGTATTACGGAGGCGGGAACGCTGGTCACGGGCGCGGTCAAATCTTCGGTTGGCCTGGGTTTGCTGCTGGCGGATGGTATCGGCGATACGATTCGCGTGAGCCTGAGCGCGGAGCCGGAGGAGGAGATTCCCGTTGCGTATGAGATACTACGTTCCCTTGAATTGCGCAATCGTGGCGTAACCTTCGTCTCCTGTCCCTCCTGTGGACGTGTCGAGATTGATGTTATCAGCGTTGCCAACGAGGTCGAGAAACGATTGGCGAAAGTGCAGACTCCCATCCATGTAGCGGTGATGGGTTGCGTTGTGAATGGCCCCGGTGAGTCGCGTGACGCGGATGTTGGTCTGGCTGGCGGCAAAGGCCGTGGCGTCATTTTCCGCAAAGGCGAGGTCATTAAGACGGTGCCAGAAGATCAGTTCCTTGATGCGGTGCTGAAAGAAGTTGCCACACTGTTGCCGCCCAACGAGGCGAAACTGGTCTATCCAGAGGGTGGTATCCAGGAGACTGCCGGTGTTCATCGTACCCGTGACGAGGGTATTGGGACATCGTTGTCGAAGGCGTAGGGTAGGAAAAAGCAGCATAAAAAAATCAGGCCGCGTGCGGCCTGATTTTTTTATGCTGCTTTTTCCTTATCTGGAACTATTGTGTTAACTGTGCATGAACGCTGATAGTGACGTTGTTACGCAGCGCGTTAGAAACCGGACAGTTTTGCTCTGCCACCTGAGCCGCCTGCTCAAACGCGGCCTGGTCAATGCCAGGGACATTGCCAGTGACCGAGATATCCATAGACTGAATTTTAGGACCGGCAGTGCTAAGTTCCAGGGTACATACCGCGTCTACTGTCAAATTCCTGACGGGGGTTCCGCTCTGTGCAAGGCCATGAGCGAGGCCCATAGCGTAGCATTCGGCATGTGCGGCGGCAATCAACTCTTCGGGGCTGGTCTTGCCATCGGGTTGTTCGGTGCGCGAAGCCCATGTAACTGGGAGATTTTTGATCGCTCCGCTGCTCGTACTAACAATAGTACCCTGTCCTTGCGTAAGGCTCCCTTCCCAGGTAACCTGTGCGCGACGTTCCGCTTTTGGCATATACGTTCTTTCCTCCTCAAAAATAGGTGAAGCTGTTTACAATGGAGTTGCAGCAATCAATTGCAATCGTTCATCACGAGCGATGGCAACTGGTGAATCTAAGAGTGCTTCCTTGCCGGTTCCGATAAAACGTGAATGAGCAAGAACCCCACGTAG
>DATGJV010000218.1:0-4635 GCA_035295005.1 Ktedonobacteraceae bacterium
CGCCCAGCCCGTTAAAAAAGCACAGGCAGCAATGGCCGACGGCCATTGCTGCCTGTGCTTTTTTAACGGGCTGGGCGACAATTTAGCGAGAATTCAGCATGGGTATTTTCGAGACGGTCCAGCGTGAATTGGGGCTGGCAACCTCGAATTGCACCATAGTGATGGCATCGGTGGGGCAGCGCACAATGCAGAGGCCACAGCGAATACACTTCTCTTCGTCAATAATCATGTCGGCACCGCCAGTCCAGTTCTCGGTTCCCTTATGCATGGGATCGCCCTTGACCACGCGAGAGAGACCTTCCATACTGATGCAGTCATAAGGGCAAATGTCCACGCAACCAGAGCAGAGAATACAGATTGAGGGGTCAATCATAATATTTAACTGGCATTGCAGACAGCGCCGCGCCTGCTCAACGGCCTGGGCAGGGGTGTAGCCGGTTTCGGTCTCGCGGGTGTTGCTGTAACGTTCCTTGAGAGGCAACGACGGGATCATATTATGGGCAATGGATTCGTAGTCATCCACCATACCACGCCGGTAGTCGGGTAGTTCGATCTCTTCGGCGGCCTCGGCGGGTTTATCTACGCCACCGAGGTAGCGATTGATCGCGGAGGCAGCATCGCGTCCATCGCCAATGGCGGAAATCAGGTTGCGCGAGCCTTGCGTATAGTCGCCACCGGCGAAGAGGCCGGGATAGCTGGTCATCCAGGTATCGAGGTCTACCAGCGGGATACCGTAGCGGTTGACCTCAAGTTTCAATTCTTCGGCTGGTATCCACGAGGAATCGCTGTACTGGCCGAAGGCGGGAATCACTGTATCCACTTCGACAATAAATTCGCTGCCGGGAATCGCTACAGCGCGTCGGCGACCACTGGCATCCGGGTCACCAAGTTTATTGCGCACCATCTTGAGATGGCTGACATGTACGCCATCGGAGCTAATAGCCGCGACGGGAGACACGAGATACTGGAACTCCACATTTTCGATAATCGCCTCATCCACTTCGTACTCGTCGGAGGGCATCTCTTCTTGCGAGCGGCGATACAGCACATAAACTTTTTCAGCGCCAAAGCGGATTGAGGTGCGACAACAGTCCATCGCGGTAAAGCCGCCACCCAGTACAGCCACACGCTTTCCGATGTAGGCGGGTTCGCCAAAATTGGTCTTTGCCAGCAGACTAATACCATCCTCGACACCTTTGAGGTTCGCACCGGGGATAACTTTGTTATCGGGTCCGGTGAGCGCGTTGGAGACGTAGCAGCCAGCCGAGAGATATACAGCATCGTACTGTTTCACCAGGTCTGTGACCTGTATATCGCGTCCAACTCTGGTGTTGTAATGCATCTCGACGCCGAGTTCGTCCATATATTCGTCGCACTCTTCGCGAGTGACAGTGCGCGGGAGACGCCAGACGGGAATACCATTGACCATCACGCCGCCAGCAACGGGATAGTCATCGTAAAGGGCGACGGGATAGCCCATCTCGCGGAGATCGCGGGCGCAGGCAAGGCCAGCCGAACCGGCACCAACAATGGCGATTTTCTTTTCTTTCGTAATTGGCGGTCGCTCAGCGTTGTGACGATATTCGCGATGGTCGGCGGCGGCACGTTTGAGCCAGCAAATAGCAATCGGCTTGCCATCAATTTTGTTGCGACGACAAACAGGCTCGCAGGGACGCGCACAGGTTCGACCCAGCACGCCCGGCACCACATTCGCCTTGCGGTTCAAAAGATACGCCTCGTCGAATCGTGCCTGAGAAATCAAACCAATATAGGTAGAGACATCGGTGTGGGCGGGACACCCCACCTGGCATGGGATATTTGTCTGATACCAGTCAGGGTTGGTCATCACTGACTGATAACGCATTCCCAGTTCGCTATCGGGATCAATCATCTTCAAAGAGTCCTTTCCGAGCTTCCATCTACTGCGTGGTACCACACCATCACTAATAACCCGATAGTTGCCAGTTATCAGCAACAGCCATTCCCAGCATAGTGGAGCAAGGGAGACAGCATCTAGCTTGTTTAGCCTACGTTTAAGATAAATTCCCCACCGCGTCGGCCTCTCGTTCGGGGAATAGTAATATTGCTGAGGTACAATATGTACCCGTGTGTACCTGCTAAAACACCGTTTGAAGGGCATTTTCTATGCAGATTATAGCATACTCTGAGGAAGTGGAACAAGATATCATTTTCCTTAACCCTCAAGGCTGAGTGTTGCGCGGGATGTAAATCCCAAAATTCAGTTTGGACGAAGAAGGGAAACCGGCCAAGCCCTACCCGACGGCTATCGAAGACGATTACAGCCGGATGATCGTCGGATATCGGCTCAGCTTCCAGGTCGCCACAGCGCTGACGACGGCATTAACCCTTCAACAAGCCATCTGGCGCAAAGACGATCCCCGCTGGTCAGCCTGTGGCATTCCCAGTGTCTTCTACACCGACCATGGTTCTGACTTCACCAGTAAGCATATGGAGCAGGTAGCGGCAGATATCGGCATGGAGTTGGTCTTTTCCGAAAAAGGTATGCCTCGTGGGCGTGGCAAGGTGGAACGTTTCTTTCGCAGCGTCGATCAGTTGTTTCTGCTGCCTGATTC
The DNA here is from genome assembly GCA_035295005.1 of Ktedonobacteraceae bacterium. Taxonomy (GTDB): domain Bacteria; phylum Chloroflexota; class Ktedonobacteria; order Ktedonobacterales; family Ktedonobacteraceae; genus DATGJV01. Next base: position 2,595 of record DATGJV010000218.1, read on the forward strand.
ATGACGCGAGCGCCCACCTATGCCGTGCCGGGAGGGACCGCGCGTCCCTCGATGAATGGAGTCCTACAAAGGCGAGTGGGTCAGCCCTCACCTACTCTTAAAGGGATTTTTTCTTTTTGACACGGTACCTGATATGAGTGACCAATGGTGTGCCGCTTATTTCAACAGGTTCAAGTTCGAGACCCGGAACACCCTCAAAGAGACGTGCTCCAGAACCGATGGTGACGGGCACGATATGCAGCCATAGCTCATCAAGAAGTCCTGCTGCTAAGTATTGATTGATCGTATTGGCACCGCCCATGATAGCAACATTTCTCTCCCCAGCCACTTCTTTGGCGGCAGAGAGTGCTGCTTCAATCCCGTCTGCAACGAAGAAGTAAGTGGTGCCACCCTCCATAGCAATCGGGTCTCTCTGCTTATGAGACAAGACAAAGACTGGTGCATGGTAGGGGGGATTGTCTCCCCACTGTGACCAGCCTTTCCAGTCACGGCTCTCTCGTTTTTCTTTTGGGCCATACATGTTGCTGCCCATAATGAACGCACCTGCATCCGTCAATGCATGGAGTACAGCCTGGTGTTTTTCTGATTCCTCACCCATCCAGCCATGGAGGATAGTTTCAGGGATGTCCCCAAAGGGGTTTTCAAAACTCTGGTTGGGTCCGGCAACGAAAGCATCTAATGACATCGTAATGCCGCAGGTCACTTTGTTCATGCGATTTTCTCCTCTCGGTGATCATTTGAACTCTCTTTGCATCTCCCCCGGAGAGCATCGGCAGGTGTGATGGTACTGGTGGCTTCACACATGCACTCTCACAAAGGATAGCACAGAGGCTCATCCTGGTACATCACCCTGAAGGGGTGATTGTGCCGGGTGATGCGCATCTGGCTCCATCACCAGTTCGATCGTCTCAAGAAACGACCGTTAAGTGAGGCTGAGCATGAGTAGCAAAACCGTCCGCTTCCAAAGTCTATCACAAGGATGGACATACTCAAAGAGCCAATTTTTCCATGATGGTTCATACCATTCTCCGCTTTTTCCCACCGGACAGGAGCAAAACGAGGAATTGCAGTCGGAAATTTGTGCTGCCCCTGGGATCTCCCGTGCAACGCTGTATCGCTATGTGAAAGAGGCGACATCTCCAGTGTCAGACTCGTGAGTTGAAAGAGGAGGCGATCTGTTCCCTGCCCCTACCTCAGATAATTATACAGAAATTACCTCACTGAATTTTGGGATTTACACGCGGGAAGAAGATGAGGGTCTGCAAAATTGGCGACGCCAATTTTGCAGACCCTCATCTTCTTCCCGCGATACACGCGGTCTTGAGCAGTCAGGTACGTTTGAGTTAGAATGCGCTATGCCGCACGAACGCGGTACCTTGCGTACTCAAAACGGCATCGCCTTGAGAGGTGATGGTGCCGCCGGTAACTTGCAGGGCATGTTCGGGAGTTGTGTACATCGCCTCGTTGAAAACGCCGTTTTTCGGAGCGGTTGCCACTGCGAAGACGCTGAAGGCTTCGCCGTTGGCGGCAAACGAGGTGGAGATGTAGTCACCGACGAAGTAGCCAAAAGCCTGGGCCAGCCACTTGAGATGCATTGGACCCGCGATTTGCTCCTTCTTACTCCAACTGGCACCGCCGTTGGTTGATGAGATGAAACCAACGAAGAGCTGGCAGGTAGAGACGGTGCAGTTGACGTTCGCATAATAGTAGTACATCAACGCGAGGTGCGCACTACTGCCACTGGTCGTTTTGTCAACGCCGAGACCGGGAATGAAGTGGTCAACGCCACTGCCCACCGGGTCTGCCGGGATGCGCTGTACCGACGACCACGTTTTACCATCGCTCGAAGTACTCATCACGAGGTCATTGGCGCTACACTTCTTCTCAAAGCGGCAATCTTCCCAGACGACATAGACCTTGCCAGAGCCGTCAATCTCGGCGGTCGGCAGTGGGCCGGAACGAATATTGCCGGGATCAATAGCGGAAATTGCCTGGGCCACGGTTGTAAAGCTGCTCCAGGTTTTGCCGCCATCCTTTGACG
>DATGJV010000219.1:0-5617 GCA_035295005.1 Ktedonobacteraceae bacterium
GCTTGCTGCTCATTTTGTTGTTTTCCCCTGCAATAATGCTTATTTCCGAACTCATAGTTCGGCTTTGCCTGCCCCAATATCGAGAACTCGTGCTTCCGGCGTCAGATCGAGCAGGTTGATGATAGCCTCGATTTTCTCACCACTAAACGGGTTGCAGTAGCGCATGCCTTGATGAGAGATGGTTGTGTATTTATAGCGATCCAACAATTTTCCCTTTTCTATAAGCTTCTCACCATCTCCAGCATCTCATCCATAGTGCGCACAATTTGTTTTCCGTGTCCGCAGATGCCCCAGATGATGGTGTTCAGATTGGCTCGTTTATCATCGGTGATGCCTATGCAAGGCTTGCCGAGCGCGTAGAGGTAGCCAAGTTCGGCGCTTGTCCCCGAATCGTGGTCGGCCCCGGTGAGGAGCGCGACGCACAGGTCACAGGCATTTAATGCCTCGATATCCCTGTGAAAAATGCGCTCACGCATCTCAAGTGAATCGGGTTTCACCAGACCAGCATCGCGTTGCGGCAAAAAGGTGCGATATCCTGCGGCTTCGAGCGTCTCCGCGATCCGTTCCAGATACCAGCGTTCATGCGTGTTGAAAAGCGGCCCGGCCACATAGATCAATTTCACGTGTATCCTCCAGTTGGCTGACTTTATGAGAACAGTATGTCACACTGGCTGCAAGCGCACAAAATTGCGTGCATAGCCTTTCACGAACATCCTGTCCTCCTCTCGTTTATATTATCACAGGAGTATCCAGGGAACTTTTTGATGGAAAGAAACGTCTTGACATTGTGACGGTTCTAGCAACCGTGCCGACCAGATAGGAAGGAATGCTGGGAGGTTATAGAAGGAGTATATAATGCAAAAATATCATATTATCCGGCGGAGCGGGTTTGTTTTGATTATACCGCTTCTGGTCATACTGGCTATACTGTTTGCCGGTTGTGGGGCAAGTGGCTCCGGTACAAGCACTGGTTCTGGCTCCGCGTCTAGCCCGACCCCGGCCCCGACAACGGTCAAGGGCTATGGTTCGGCCAATGGTTGTCCCAGCGACGCCGTTGTCACGCCCCCGGCAGGGCAGCCGAATGTGACGATAAAACTGACCGATAGCAATACGACGATCAATGCTCATACCGGCGATGTGATTGAAGTACATCTTCCCTTTGGACACCAGTGGAGCGGCCCCATGACCACACCGGCCAACCTGCAATTGCAAACGCCGTCCGGTTACGCTCTCAAGACCGACAAAGTCTGTGTCTGGCGTTTTACCGCGCAGAGCAGCGGCACTGCACACCTCACTTTCTCCGGGAAGCCAATGTGTAAAGCAGGTGAACTTTGCCCGCAATATGTGCTGGCCGCCTCTTTCGCCATAGATGTAAAATAGAGGTTTGCGCAAAAAAGCAGTGCTAAGGTGCGGCGCACCTTAGCACTGCTTTTTTGCGCAAACCTCTATGCCTTTATCTTCTCGTTTTTGGGATCGTAGAGGGGCTCTTTCATCACTGTTGCCGGATAGCGCATGCCAAACAATTGCACATCCACTTTTGTGCCGGTGGTGGCATAATCTACAGGGAGATAGCCATAGGCGATGCTCTGGCGCACCGTGTAACCGTAGCCACCACTGGTGACGCGACCCAGCACGCGCTCGCCGTCGAGCAGGGGTTCGCCTCCCAGAGCCACGGCGCGTGGGTTGTCGAGAACAAGGCAACACAATTTGCGTTTGACGCCCTCCGCTTTGATGCGTTCCAACGCTTCTCGTCCGTTAAAGTCTCCTTTTTGAAGTTTGACGGCAAAGCCCAGGCCGGCCTCGTAGGGGTTGTATTCGGAATGGATATCGGTACTCCAGTAGCGGTAGCCCTTTTCCAGGCGCAGTGACTCAATGGCGCGATAGCCAGCCGCCGTGATACCAAGCGGTTGCCCGGCTTCCCAGAGCGTATCCCACAACTTGAGCCCGTATTCCATTGGCGCGTAAATTTCCCAGCCCAGTTCACCAACGTAGGTTACACGCAAAGCCAGCGCCGGTATATCGCCGATAGCGACCTGCTGTGCTGTTAGATAAGGAAAAGCCTCGTTTGAGAAATCATTTTCACTGACTAACTGCATCAGGTCGCGTGCGTGCGGCCCCCAGATGCCGATACAGCAGCGACTTGACGTAACATCATGAATGTAAACGGACATACCGGGTTGCAATTGGCTGCGTATCCACGAGAGGTCGTGAATGCCAAAGGCCGTGCCGGTAATAATCTGGAAGCGGTCTACTGCGAGGCGAGTAACGGTGAGGTCACATTCGATGCCGCCATGCGTATTGAGCAACTGCGTGTAGGTGATGGTGCCAACAGGGGTATCCATCTGGTTATCGGTGATGCGCTGTAAGAAGGTTACTGCGTCCGCACCCGATACCTCAATCTTGCTGAAAGAGGTTTCATCAAAGATAGCGACTCGTTCGCGAGTGGCCTGGTGTTCGGCTCCGATGGCGGGCGACCAGTAGCGACTGGCCCAGCCGTAGGGAATCGGCCAATGTTTTCCTATTGCCAGGTAATCGTTGCTTGTGAACCAGTTCGGGCGCTCCCAGCCGCTCTTTTCGCCAAAGACCGCGCCAAGTTCCTGCAATCGAGCATAAACGGGGCTGAGGCGCAGTTTGCGGGCGCTGCTGCGTTCCTGCATGGGGTAGCTGATATCGTAGTAGGTGCTGTAAACCTCGTGAACGCGGGTAGCGATATAGCGACGGCTGGCGGTGTAGGCACCGAAGCGGCGAATGTCCATGTGCCACAGGTCAAGTTCTGGATCGCCCTCCACAATCCACTGCGCGATCATTTTGCCCACGCCGCCGGAACCTGACACGCCATGTGCGCAGAAGCCGCATGCCGCCCAGAACCCATGTACATCGGGCGACTCGCCGAGGATAAATTCGCCATCGGGCGTGAATGATTCCAGACCATTGACCCGTTTGACCAGTCTCGTCTGTGCCAGTGATGGGAGCCGTTCTATGCTGTTTTCCAGCAAACTGGCAAAGCGTCGCTCGTCAAAATCCTGCACGGTTGGATTGTTATTATCAGGAATAGCATCTACGGCAAATGAGGCCGGGTTGCGTTCATAGCCGCCAATAACGAGGCTCGGCCCATCTTGCCTGAAGTACACCAGCTTATCGGGGTCGCGCAAATTTGGTACGCTCACATCGCTGGTCAGTTCAGGTAACGGTGCCGTCATTGCCCACTGATGTTGCATGGGTATAAGCGGAATGGAGACTCCCGCCATGCGTCCGATACGCGGCGACCAGATGCCAGTGGCAACGACCACGATATCGGTGCGAATAGTACCCTGTGTTGTATTGACCGCCTGTACGCGCCCATCCCTGACATCTATGCCGGTCACACGAGTATGGGTATAAAAAGTTGCGCCGCGTTCCTGTGCTGCGTTCGCCATCGCCATCGCCAGTACGCTAGCGCGTGCGGAACCATCGGTTGGCAGATACAACGCACCCTCAACGTCCTCCATACTCATTAAAGGAAACAGGCGTTGTGCCTCGCTTGCGCTGATAAGCTCGACTGCTAACCCAACACTCTTCGCGAACCCCGCCTGTCGCTGCAATTCTTCCATGCGTTCTTTCGACGAGGCGAGGCGCAAACTGCCCACTTCCATATAGCCAGGGACGCCATTGACCTGTAGCTTGCGGTACAGTTCGACACTATACATCAGCATCTTCGTCAGGCTAACCGACGAGCGCAACTGTCCTACCAGTCCTGGCGCGTGTGATGTAGTACCGCTGATGGGTGTCCCCTGTTCCAACACAACGATGTCGCGCCACCCATACTCGGTCAGGTGATACGCGATGCTGGAACCGGCGATGCCACTGCCAATAATAACAACCCTGGCGGAATCGTGCATGGAATGAACTCCTTTTGATATAACCTGTGTGACCAATAATGATAATTCCTGGAATAAATCAGGGATTGTACATTGCTGCGCTCGTGCAGGGGGGTGCGCTAAAGCGGACCCCTACAATTACATTTGTACATCTTGCAACCACGAATCAAACTGGGGCGTGGCTGCGTTGTGCAGAAACCGGTCGAGATGATGGTGGGCATAGTCGCGATAGTCGAAATCGAGGTCGGAGATGCCCAGTTGTAGGAAGCCCCAGAAGGATTCGCGCAAATCGGAGCCGAGCCGCATCAGGTGTAGGTGAGCAAGGTCTGCGGCGTGTACCTCACCAAAGTACAGACGCAACAACAGGGCGCACTGCTCATCGTTCAGTTCTTGATTGACAGCGAAATTGCCCAGGTCAAAAAACAGGTCGCCCATACCCGCGTACTCCCAATCCAGAATACGGATAGTCTGTCCGTCGTCAAGAAAGTTGCTGGCGAGCAAGTCATTATGGCATGGTCGCGGGTCAGCCGTTGGACCAATCGCTTTCTCAATTTGTTCCATCAAAGCAAAAACCTGTGGCAGCGTATCTGGGAGGGTGACGCCATACTTGAGCGCGAGCGTTGTATAGGTGCGCACGGTAGCGAATGGCGAGAATGTGCCGGGGAAAGCTGGCCCCGCGTGATAGCGATGCATGGCAGCGACAATACGCGGTAGCATATCTGGCTGTGCGGCGGTTGCGGGCGAGATAGCCTCGCCGACAATAAAGCGTGTCACCAGCACATCTTCGTTTGCCAGAAAATGGATCACTTCCGCGCCTACGCCGAGTTGTGCGGCAATGGCAGTGCAAGTATGTTCGCGCCCTCGATCAATGCCCAGCAGGTGCGTTCCCTTGCCACCGATACGCAGCACAAAGCTCTCATTCCCACTATCTACGCGGTAGTTCTGGTTCGTAATGCCGCCCGACAGTGGCGAAACCACCGCCTCTACGTCCTCCCACCCAGGTATTTGACGAAGAATGCGCTCGATGTGTTCGTCCATTGCTCACCTCGCATATGCTCAAAGCGACCTGCTTTCACTGAGCATACATTGTTGTTGGGATTACGTCAAGCGATTCCCTTGCTCAATCCTGTCACTAAATGCGCTTCTATTTCCCACGTTTTTGACGGAAAAACTCTACCAGGAATGTCACTGCTGCCACTGTCAGTACCTGTAGGAGAGTACCTGTTCTTGATGTTCCTGGTGTGCCTGTTTTCCCTTTCCTGGCATTGTGATCTGTTGAAACTGGCTGCATCTTGCCTGGTATGCTTGCGCCTGTGGCTCTATCAGAGGTATTCTTTGCCTTCTGTGCCTGCCGTCTTAACTTCTTTGCTTCACTTTGCGACAGAATTTCCTTTGGCTCCTCATTTTTGTGAGAGAAAGTTGCCTGCTGTTGCATCGCTTTTTCACTGGTGGGCAGGTGGCTTGTTAAGTCATGTATCATCGCTGCTATATTATCCGGTGTGACACGGATATGCTCTCCAAAGAAGGCGTTCACCTCGGCACCGAGCAGGAGAATAACCGCGAAGTAGTAAAAGAAAAAAAGCAGGATTACCGCGAAACCAGCTGTCCCTGAATCGGAAGCGAAGAAATGGGTGACGTACAATGGGAAGAGTATCAGGTAAATTTGCAGAGCTATCGCCGCTACCACGGCACCTCTCCAGCTGTGCCGAAAGCTGATTCGCTGGTTGGGTACGACGATGTAAATCACGACGAAGAACACC
>DATGJV010000220.1:0-2440 GCA_035295005.1 Ktedonobacteraceae bacterium
CCAAAGACACCCACATGTGCAAGACAATAATCAAAAGCCACCGTAGATTGTGCGGCTGCCTCGGTCGCATGCATAGCTTTCGCAAGCTGTTCATCGGACAACTCACCGAGAAATGCCAGCGTCAGGTGAATGCTCAGGGGATCCACCCAACGCAAGTTTGGCAATGCAGACGCCATCTGGCGGATTATTCCGCTCAGATGGCGCTGCATTGCTTCATTCAACTCAAGCGCAATAAATGTGCGTGTCATACCAGTTATTCCTGGCTATTGCCGTGACACCTACGCGACAAACAACATGGCATCCAGTTCTCTGCCATCAATGGTCTCAACCTGAATCAGGTGTTCAGCAATAGCGATCAATCTGTCTTGCTTCTCATGCAGGATGTTGAGAGCAGTCGTGTAAGCCTGATCAACCAGGACAGCAATTTCCCTGTCAATTTTCGCTGCCGTCTCCGCGCTGATGGAAGACGAACCCTCGGCATCCATTTTGAGCGCGACGTTGCCCAGTGGAGTCATGCCAAATTCGCAGACCATGCGCCGGGCAAGGTTGGTCACATATTCGATATCCTGGCTGGCGCCGGTGGTAATATCGCCGAAGATAATTTCCTCAGCAGCACGTCCTCCCATCGCACCCGCCATCTTCGATAGCAATTCCGAGCGGCGTAAGAGGTAACGATCTTCTGCCGGTGCCTGCACAGTGATACCTAGCGCCATACCTCTGGCAATTGCCGTGACTTTTTGTACTGGGTCAGCCCCTGGCATAGAGCGCATAACGATAGCGTGTCCCACTTCGTGATAGGCAATAATGGCTTTCTCTGCCTCTGTAATCACGCGGCTCTTGCGCTCTGGCCCCGCCATGACGCGCAAAATTGACTCTTCCAATTCATCCTTACAGATGGTACTCTTGTCACGGCGAGCAGCCAGCAGCGCCGCTTCGTTGAGCAGGTTCGCCAGGTCGGCACCAGAGAAACCAGCTGTCTGTCGCGCAAGATCATGGAGTGTTACTTCGCTATCCAGAGGTTTTCCCTGTGCGTGTACCTCCAGAATGGCAAGGCGACCGCGAATGTCGGGCTTATCAAGCATCACCTGCCTATCAAAACGCCCTGGACGTAAGAGTGCGCTGTCAAGCACATCGGGCCGGTTTGTCGCGGCAATGACCACCACATTCGTGTTCCTCTCGAAACCATCCAACTCTACGAGCAACTGGTTCAACGTCTGCTCACGCTCATCATTGCCGCCCGCGCCAGAATTGTTGCGTTGGCGACCAACGGCATCAATCTCGTCAATGAACACAATACAAGGTGCATGCGCTTTTGCCTCTTTGAACAGGTCACGCACTCGCGCCGCACCAACACCCACAAACATTTCGACAAATTCGGAACCGCTCACACTATAAAACGAGACGTCGGCCTCACCCGCAACAGCACGTGAAATAAGTGTCTTGCCCGTCCCCGGCGCACCTACCAGCAGCACACCCTTCGGAGTACGAGCGCCCATCGCGATGAAACGTGCCGGACTTTTGAGGAAATCTACTATCTCCTCCAACTCCACTTTCGCTTCCTCCACACCCGCGACATCCCGGAAAAGCACCGAGGGCCGCGACTCGTTAAAACGCTTCGCCTTCGATCTTGAGAAAGGAATGGCCTGACCACTCATACCGCCGCGGCGCACGAAGAACAAGATGGCTCCGGCAACTATCAGCAACAACACCACATCTACAACACCCTGTGTCCATTGACCATTATTCTGTCCATTATCAACCGTTACCGACACGCCGTCACGACGAAACTCATCAGTTACCGTCTGTCCATCTTCTTTTACCGCGTGATATTGCTGACCATTCGTGCCGGTCGCATAAATATCATCATTGTTAATCGTCGCTGATTTCAATTGATGGTGGTCTGCAAGATTGAGAACGTCGCTAATTGGTTTATCCTGTACATTGCTATGCCCATTAGCGATATTGACGACACTTACGAGTGCAACACCAAGAAGCACGAAACCCAGTAGCACTAAGAAAACTGGTACGCCATAACGTACCAGGCGAGCGCGTTTCCTGGTGGCCTTTGGTGTCCCCTGCGAACGAGGGATTTTTGGTTCCTGGTTGTCCTGTTGCGGTCTTTCCATGTAGTAAAGTTACACCCTTCTATGTTCAAAACATAGCCCTACAAACGTTACATATCTATCGTGGAAGTCTATATCAACGTGTATCCTGGTATACCTCTTTGTATAGCAAGTCAACAATAGACGTAGTATAGCCTATCCTTGTGAAGGAATCAAGATGCTTGCCAGCATAATTGCTTAGATAGTGGCTAATTTCTCCCATTTCTTATTTTCAAACCCTCCTAAGAAATGGCTATGAGCTTGCCAGAAAGCATAGTACTGAAGAAAATCAGTCAGCATTTTTGACGACTGAGCTGTGGATTTTTGCCAATTTTTCA
>DATGJV010000221.1:0-6553 GCA_035295005.1 Ktedonobacteraceae bacterium
GCCGGGACGCTAGCTGCCCTCGGGAACAAAGGTATCACCGTACTTAACCTCGTTGCGGACGAACTTTTGCTCCCGGCACCAGACCTTCCCTGGCATACTGAGCGCGACCGCATCGCCGAAATCGCCACCTCACTGGGCGTAGTGGCTGGTGCGATGGCGAAGATTGCGGACGACGTAGTTCTGCTCGCGCAAACTGAAGTTGGTGAGGTATCGGAGGGTGCAGCACCGGGGAAGGGGGGGTCATCAGCTATGCCACAGAAGCACAATCCAGTGGATGCGACTGGCGCTCTTGCCTCAGCGCGGTTGGCAATAGGAGTAGTGCCGGTGCTTCTGGCTGCAATGGCGCAGGAGCATGAACGTGCGGTCGGCGGATGGCAGGCTGAATGGGCAGCTATTCCCGACTTGTTCCGCTTCACTGCCAGTGCTGTGGAGCGGGTGCGAGGCGCGATTGGCGACCTGCAGGTTTTCCCAGAGCGCATGCAAACGAACCTCAATTTGACCGGTGAGCTGATAATGTCCGAGTCGCTTTCAATGGCACTGGCCCTTCATATAGGAAGACCAGAGGCGCAGCGTATCGTCAAGGCAACGAGCGAGCAAGCCATCAAGTCAGGCGTAAATCTGCGCCAGGCAGCCCTGGAGAATGTTCAGGTATCTGCTATCCTTTCCCCGGAAGAGATTGAGAGGGCGCTTGATCCCAAAGCATACCTGGGCAGTACGGATACATTCATCAACCAGGCTCTTGAAGCATACCGCGTGCTTCAATTGTCATGAGGTAAAGTATGAACTTTTTGGCTTTCTATGGATTGTCAGGGGGAATAGCTTGCGAGGAGATGCGTTATGAATATGGTGAACATGCGAACACGTATTGGAATCATCGGGGCAGGACCGGCTGGCTTGTTCCTCTCGCTCCTTCTTGCCAGGGAAGGGATCGATTCTATTGTCCTCGAAAGCCGGAGTAGAGAAGAGATTGAAGCGACCATTCGCGCCGGTGTCCTCGAACAGGGAACGGTTGATTTGATGGCGGAACTGGGGATAGCTGAACGGATGAGCAGCGAAGGCTCCGTTCATCATGGCATCGAGCTGCGCTTTGACCAACAGAGTCATCGTATTGACTTATCTGAGCTGACAGATGGGCGTTCTATCATGCTTTACCCGCAGCATGAAGTTCTCAAGGATTGTATCGCCGCACGCCTCAAGCAGGGTGAACACATCCTTTTCAACGTCAGTGAAGTGCAGTTGTCGGATGTTTCTTCTCGCCAGCCAGCCATACGATTTGTACACGACAATGAGCAGATTATGCTACAGTGCGATTTTATCGCGGGATGCGATGGCTTTCATGGCGTATCTCGTTCGTCTATTCCAGAATCGCTCCAACACGTGTTCACCCGCTCGTATCCTTTCGGGTGGCTTGGCATTTTGATGCAGGCACCTCCATCCGCCGAAGAATTGATTTACACCAATTCCGAACGTGGCTTCGCTCTGGTTAGCACGCGCTCACCTGAACTGCAGCGCCTGTATATCCAGTGCGACCCAAACGATGATATTGCCAACTGGTCAGATGAGATGATTCTTGAAGAGCTACAGATACGCTTAGCGACCAGGGACAACTGGCAATTGCTCGTAGGGCCAATCACTCAGAAGAGCATTCTGGCGATGCGCAGCTTTGTGATTGAACCAATGCAGCATGGGCGGCTATTTCTCGCGGGCGATGCGGCCCATATCGTACCACCGACGGGAGCGAAAGGACTGAATCTTGCCATCGCCGATGTTCTTCACCTTGCGCGTGCGCTGACGCTATTCTATAAACAGAATCGAACGGAGTTGTTAGAGACATATTCAGCGACGTGTTTGAGGCGCGTGTGGCGAGCGGAGCATTTTTCCTGGTGGATGACCTCCATGTTGCACAACTTCCCCGATGATGATACATTTCAACAGCGTATGCAGCGTGCCCAACTTGAGTATACTGTTAGTTCACGTGTGGCAGCTACCAGCCTCGCGGAAAATTACGTCGGATTGCCTTTTGACTGGTAGTGGATGAAAAAAGGAATGGGCTTGTCGGTAGTTTCCGTGCAAACTGGTTGAGTTATATCTGTTCACAAGGCTTGTGAAAGGATACAGGTTATGAAGCAGATGCAGCGAATCCCTTTCCTGATCGTTGGAGGCGGCATTGGTGGCCTTACGACTGCGCTGGCGCTCTCAAGAAAAGGATACTCTGCCCATGTGATCGAGAAGGCACATGAGTTTGGGGAGATCGGCGCTGGTATTCAGATTGCACCCAATGGCTCTCGCATGCTTGATGACCTCGGCATACTTGATAAGATACGCACGCTTGCTGTCTATCCCCAACGAATGATACTGGTAGACGCGCTCTCTAATAAGACTCTCACGACGTTGGATTTTGGTGAAAAATTTCAACTTGCCTATACCTATCCCTATCTGGTGATGCATCGCAATGACCTGCTTACTAATCTCTTGCAAGCTTGCAGGAAGAGCGATGCGATTACTTTAGAAACGAAGCGAGAAGTTGTTGCAATCGAAGACCTGGGCGACGGTGCGCGGGTCAGGTGCGCTGATGGTTCTACACTTGAATGTAATGCCTTGATCGGAGCAGATGGATTGTGGTCCACCGTTCGCAAGTATGTGATTGATGAGAGCGACCCGGTGTGCGCGGAGTTTGTGGCATATCGTGGCGCGATTCCGGCGGGGGAAGTGATTGAGCATGGTGGATTGGACACCATCAGATACTGGATTGGGCCTAATCTGCATCTTATCCAGTACCCACTGCGACGTGGCGAACTCTACAATCAGGTCGCAGTTTTCAAAAGCTATCATTATCGTGCGGACTCTGACGACTGGGGAACCAATGACGAATTGGAAGAGCATTTTGCCAGAACACATGAGAGCGTGAGAAGAGCCTTGCTCAAGGTAAAACGTGATCGCCGTTGGCCGCTCTTCGATCGGCTTCCTGCTGATAACTGGACACGGCATAACATCACGCTGATTGGGGATGCCGCTCACCCGATGCTGCAACATATTGCGCAAGGAGCATGCCAGGCTCTGGAGGATGCGGTAGGATTGGCAGACGCAATTGCTACTCATGATGGAGATGTGAGCAGGGCGTTTCTTGCATTTCAGGAGGCTCGTATTCCGCGCACGGCTCGTGTGCAGCGCACGGCACGCCTCTTCGGTGATATCATTCATAGCGATGGTGTTGGTGCGATGTTGCGTAATGTACTGCTTTCCCAACGAGCGCCGGACGACTACACGTACACTGACTGGTTTTATGGCTATCAACCTGAAAGGAAACAGAAACGAGATGAGTATTGATATCAGCCACGCGCACACAGTAGAAGTTGGTTACGACGAGTTTTGTGGCGCACTCGCGGCACACGATTTGAAGCCGCTCTGGAAGATTGCCAGGCAACTCATGCCAGAAGTCCCTTTACCCACAACGCAGCCCTGGCTCTGGAAGTGGGATGATGTGCTACCGCTTGCCAGACGAGCGGGCGAGCTGATTACGCTCGAACGTGGAGGTGATCGGCGCGTGCTTGCGCTCGCCAATCCTGGGCTGAAAGGGCTGCCATTTACCAGTACGACGCTCTGGGGTGCGCTCCAGTATCTGGGGCCACACGAGTCGGCTCCGGCCCATCGGCACACTCCCAACGCGATCCGATTTGTTCTGAGTGGCTCAGGTGTCTTTACAACGGTCAACGGCGATGCTTGCGACATGGAACCAGGCGATTTGATTCTCACGCCAAACTGGAACTGGCACGACCATAACAATCAGAGTGACGATCCTGTGGTGTGGTTCGATGGCCTGGACTTACCCCTGTTGACAACCCTGGAGTCCATCTTCTTCGAGAACCACCCGGAACAGTTGCAGCCTGTGGCAGGACACAACCTCTCGGAGCAGGGGTTTACGGGAGTAGGGTTGCGTGAGATGGGAATGAATTCTCCCATTACCCATTCACCGCTCTTGCGCTATCGCTGGCGGGAGACTGAACGGATGCTCGAATCGTTGCATAGCGTTCGGAGTGGTTCAATGATTAGCCTGGAGTTTGTGAATCCACTCACGGGAGGCCCGGCAGTGAATACATTTGCCTGTGAGATGCACCGCCTCTATGAAGGTGAGCGTACATCTACACGGCGCAAAACAGGCAGTTCGGTCTACATCGTCTATCAGGGCAGTGGTCGTTCAGTGATCAATGGAGTACTCTTCGAATGGGACCCTGGGGATACCTTCGTAATTCCTTCCTGGGCAACGGTTGACCATGAGGCGTTCGAGAGAGCAGACCTGTTCGCTATTAGTGATCGGCCTGTGCTACAGGGGCTGCATCTCTATCGTGAGGAGGAACTCGCGGAACGCCAGGAAATTACCGGGAAGTTTGTACCCTTGAAAGGGACGGTGAGAACTGCTGATGCGAACAGAAATGAGCATTAAACCGTTTCGCTTTCAGTAGAATTGCGGTAGCATCTCTGTCAATTCTGTTGTATAGTGTGCTTGTTACATGGGTACAGGTTGAATGGGCACAAATATTTGTCAAAGAGAAAGTAGCAACAACGGATGCATATGGACAATGTGCAACAAATAGACGGTGACGAACAAGAGCAGGAGCATGCCATTCGCATCCTGCTGGTAGATGATCATGCACTTGTGCGCGAAGGAACGCGCCGTTTGATTGAGATGGAGAGCGATGTCGTTGTTGTAGCGGAAGCATCAAGCGGTGAAGAAGCAATTGAAATGACCAGAAAACTGCGGCCCGATATCGCGGTTATGGATATTGCCATGCCAGGTATGGGCGGTATAGAAGCAACTCGTGCCATAAAAAAGGATTGCCCCGAAACAGCAATCCTGGTCCTCTCGGCCTATGACGATGAGCCATATTTGCTGGCTTTGCTTGATGTGGGTGCGGCTGGCTTTTTGCTCAAAAATGTGCATGGTCAGGAGTTGATCCAGGCCATTCGTGCAGTCGCACGCGGGGAATCAGTGTTACAGCCCTCTCTTGCTGAAAAAATGATGCGTCGTCTATCTACGCAATCTGATGCGACGCCTCACCCGGTCAATTTGCTCAGTGAACGCGAATTTGATGTCTTGCGTCTGGCTGCCCGTGGCTTACTGAACAAAGAAATTGCTGCTCGTCTGGGTTTGAGTATTCGCACCGTGCATAGTCATCTGGCTAATATTTTTATGAAGATGCAGGTGGGTTCGCGTACAGAAGCGGTGTTGCTGGCTCTGCGACAGGGGATGATCTCTTTGCAGGATACGTATGATACTTGATACGCTGCACTCACGTAAAACTTATCATCCTATTCGACTGATCGTCGCCGTTTTGTCGCTGATTGTTGCTGTCTGCTTGTTCATCTGGTCGTTGTACACCTACCAACCTGCTCCCACTCTGTATGGCCCGCGTACTATCTATAGTGTGATGGTTTTATCAATCATGTTAGCATTGTTGGGGCGCTATTTACTGCTACGTATCATCAAACGAGAATCTGGCCTCGCTCGCATCCGATATAACCAGTTGCCTCATGCGTGGCAAATGCTATTCCTATTCGATATCACCGCCCCAATTTATCTTGCCGCAGGTGTGCTAGTGGGTGTTTCTGCCGGCGTGCTGACCGCGCTCATAACGCAAACAGTTCTCCAGATATACACCTTCAAATGCCGTTTCGTCTCGTTGGTAGAAGCAAGTTATCGCATCGCCAGCACGGCCGTGGTCGTGCTGATTGCAGATACGATCTTTACGACGATTGCCGGTACACAGCGCCAGCAGGCAGCGAATGGCTATACCCAATTTTCTGAGTCCAGGGAATTGATGGGATGTATTGTCGCTGTATTCATTATGATACTCTTACTTATATTAGCCTCATTACCTTCCCTTATTCCATCGCATAGCACAAGAGCAGAAGGTTTCTCCCAGGCGGAGGTGGTTCGTACAACAGCCTTCACTCGCTGGAGGCGCTATTTGCATTCGCCGGTGTTGCTTTTCCAGATACTTGTGTTGAGCGTCGGGCCTCTGTTGCCGGTAGTGGATATCTACGATAACGTTGTGTCCGAAGTCGCGTGGTTGTTCTTTCTGATTCCGCTCTTCGCAATTTACTATCTTGCACTGGTGAGTACGCGGCTAAGTATTCGCACGGATACATTGCAAGAGACCCTGACAGATTTGAGTAGCGCCCGTCGTCGCCGTGATGAGTTGCGCGACTATGCCACGCTGATAACACGTGTGCAGGAAGAAGAACGTCGTCGTTTGTCCAGAGAATTGCACGACGACGCGGCACAGGCATTGATTGCGCTTGCCCTGGGGCTTGATGGTCTGGGCAGAGCATTGGGGCAACGTGACCTGTCAGAAAAAGACAGGGAGTGGTTCGCAAGCTTGCAAACCCTTGCTTCTCACACATTGGAAGGGGTACGCCGCGCCTGTCGTGACCTGCGGCCTTCCGTGCTTGATGACCTGGGGTTACGCGCAGCGTTGGAATGGTTAAGCGATGGTTCTTCCTCGCGGGGCGTTCCTTGCACGTTTACCTGTCGCGGGACCACTGTACCAACCAC
>DATGJV010000222.1:0-2734 GCA_035295005.1 Ktedonobacteraceae bacterium
TGCGGTATGGGCGATGGTGTCTATGCCCAACGCCATCCCACTTACGACTGTTACCTGTCCGGCAGCTAAATCGGTGGCAAAACGCTCCGTCACTTGCCGACCGTAGGGGCTGGAATTGCGCGTACCAACAATGCCCAGCGCGAACTGGTCGGCTTCGCTCAGTGTTCCTGCCACGTAAAGGACGGGCGGCGCGTGGTCAATCTGCTTCAGGAGGGGTGGGTACAACCTGTCATTGCAGGTAATAACATGGATGCGGTACTTGCTCAACCGCTCCATTTCCTGCTGTGGATTGATCGCGACTCGCTGCCGCAGAAAGCTATCAATGATCTTCGGGTCGAGACCTGCCTGTGCTAAAGCTTTACTATCGGCCCGCCACGCCACCTCCACATCGTCATTGAAATAGTCGAGCAGGAGTTTGAAACGGACCGGGCCAATACCAAGCACGCGGCTGAACGCGACCCAGTAAGCAAGTTCGTTGAACGAGAGCGTACCGGCATAACGCACGGGCGAGTCGAACACTTCCATGTACAATACCTTTTTTCTGTTGTTATTTCTCAATTATAGCTCATGTAGTGATTTTTGTGAATAGAGTAGCACTATTCTTGAGGAGCTTGCTTTTGTTGTCCCTGTTGTGGGTATTCCTTATACTCCTTATAAGGAAGGAATTCAGGATATTCGGCAAGGCGTTCGCCTGTTGCTGGTTTTGATGGAGACAATGGGGAAGGTGGAGAGTAGGAGAATCTCGTACCATCTGACCATAATGGAGAGCCAGAGGGCTGGTTAGGAACAGGTTGACTGAACGCAATATCCAGGATACGCTGTGCATCCTGTGCTACCAGCAGTCGCTGCCGTTTGCGGCGCTCATTGATGGTAATAAAGACGATGCCGCACAGGGGTATAACGATAAGGAATAGGCCAATAGAGACAAAGAAAGGCTCTGTACTATTCGCCGTGCCGGGCAACTGATCAGGGGGAATCGTCAGAGGTTGTGTCGTCGCAGTAGGCTGATCCACAGAAGTCAGTACAGATGATTGGTGCAGAGAGATGCGCCATTGATTTTCCAGGTGCAGGGTATCTTCGCCAATGGCTTTCGTCAAATCGTCGGAGAAATCGCTATTGCCATTATTCATCAACTGAATCAGGCGAGCCATTTTTGGTTGACCGAAGGTGCTGTACATGAAACTGATCAGATTCCAGCTCTGGGCATAGGCCAGATAGGCCGAGTCGGCATCGGCGGGAAAATTGAATGAGATATTACTCAAACGTAGTAGCGTATGGCTGGCGAGCGCTTCATCCAGGCGAGCGGCCATTTCCGGCTCGTGATACTGTTGATTGTAGACCGCTAATCCCTCATCAAACCAGGTGGGTGCCAGAATACCCTGTGCTGTGAGTTGATGAAAGACGAGATGCGTCAGCTCATGCGGCATATCACGTATCAGCGTGGTGTCAGACGTACCCGCCACACTGATAAATGCCTCGCTGAGCGTGGGAAAAGCGATACCGCCAACCCATTCATACGAATTGGGCGCTAAAGCACCGTGAAAATCATCCGGTGTCTCATAGACCCACAGGTTGATCGGATGTGTCAAACCACTACCAAGTACACCGCTGATTCGGTTGATGTCACTGCTCGCATCAACCAGGAGCGTTTGGCCGAAAGCCGGGGAACGATTGTACCAGTTGACCGTTACCTGTCCCTGAGTTACATGCTGCCAGGAAAAACGGCTATCAAGTAACATAAAGTACTGCGTCGCTTCGGTAAACGTATTGCCCGCGCTATCCTGGAGTATCCAATAATACTGCATTGGCGTCCCTGGGGTAATAAAGTTATTGCCGCTAATATCATCGTGATAATCAACAGTAATCGTTCTTGCGTGCCGAAAGTTCGCCCCGTGTGGGGCATTTTGTATGCTCTTTGTGGAATCATCGCTCGCAATATAAAGATTCGCCTGTACAATAGTACTACTGCTATCAACTGCACTCATATGAAAATCAATGGATTTGGGGAAGATAACGGTATCTGTCTGTGATGTTATTTGAATAGGGTTGCCAGCAGCGTGAGCCGTAGCATTAAAAGCGGTAAAAACGAGGTAAAGAGCGCAAAGAGATACCAGTAACGCTCGTAATAGATGCAGAGAACGCAAGCACATATCATTTTCCTCTCGACGGCAAACTTTCTAGTTCTTCCCATTGTACAGTATAGATACTGTATCTGACAATATTTTTCACCTGACCCATTACGGCTATGTTGTTAAAAGGCGGTCTACCATCCGTCATAGCAAGTAAGCAACATATGATAGGGGATATGTTGGCACACTCCATTGCTCCAAACATACTCTGCAGGAGTCTGCTTTTGCGAATCGGACGCTTCAACAAGTACAGAAGCATCCCTCGCATTCTGTAAAGAATAAGGAAGCACTGTTTATGAGTGATACACATGATACTGCCGAAAATCAACTGCCTACGCGAGAAAATGGCTCATTTTCGTTTGACAACGTTCAAGCCCACGAAACGCACGAAGCGCATGAAATACCGCCGCGACCTGGTACATTGATGCGTAACTATCATAAACAAAAGCATGGTTCAAATGCCGATGAGCAAGAAGCCACCGTCGTAGATAGCACAGGGATAGCTTCAGTCCGTCCACGTCTTTATCCAACGATTCCTGCAAATAATAGCGAACCAAATGATGGCGAACAGAGAAGCGGGCAGGCAGGACAGGCTGAAGCTGTCC
>DATGJV010000223.1:0-2056 GCA_035295005.1 Ktedonobacteraceae bacterium
CTCTTTCATGCAGATGGTAGAGTGCTGCTTGCAGACTTTGGACTTGCCAAAATAGTGAATGAGGCAGCGGAGTCTACAGATGAAACACCTTCAGGCATCACCAGTGCCGGGACCATTATTGGCACACCGGAATATTTCTCGCCCGAACAATCAACTGGCAATCTTGTAGATCGGCGCACCGATATCTATTCGCTGGGTATCGTCCTTTACCAGATGCTCTGTGGCCGGGTTCCTTTTACTGGAAGCACGCCCGTCGCTATCGCCGTTAAACATACAACCGAGGAACCAGCGTCCCTCATCCAGTATAATCCCGCCATACCACACAGCGTCGAAGTGGTTATTATGAAAGCCATCGCCAAAAAACCCGACCAGCGTTATAACAGCGCAGGAGAACTCGCTCGCGCATTACGAGCAGCCATTCCTGGCCTTCCTCCGTCTCAGTCGCAGTCTACCCATTCACGGAACATGGCTAATCACCTGACACCCGTCATTCTGGCAAGTAACGACACTGTTGCCGAAATACCACTGGTCGCTACAAACGAGGCACAAACAGTACAAACACCGCTCACAATGCAAGCGATACAGACTTCGCA
Source organism: Ktedonobacteraceae bacterium (assembly GCA_035295005.1). GTDB lineage: Bacteria > Chloroflexota > Ktedonobacteria > Ktedonobacterales > Ktedonobacteraceae > DATGJV01. The sequence continues at coordinate 594 of DATGJV010000223.1, forward strand.
GACACCTGAACCGCAAAAAATCCCGCAATCCGACTTACAAAGGAAATTGCCGCCTGATATCATGCCCATATCTGCACAGCCACGCCTCAAGAAGCATGATGCCTCTCAATCAAATTGGCTGCTGCTCATCACAAGTATGCTGGTACTGCTCCTGCTTATTGGAGGTTCGCTAAGCTATCTCCATTTTTCTGTCAGTGGCGGTTTCAGCGGTTCACAAGGAACAACAAACGCAACAAGACCATCGGCAACAGGCACAACAACGGCGGCAATACCTCCATTAATATCGGTTGGGACGTTGCTCTACAGTGCAACACGTCCCAATTGTGACACTGCACAAAGCAATTTGTGGAGCAAAACAACAAACGCAGAAATTACGTGCAACCAGTCAGCTACGGAACTAAAGAATACAACCTCAAGTTATCTGGCTGGCATGTACCTCAATACATTACCTGATGGCTCGCCTGTTCCCAATAATTACGTCCTGCAAGTGCAAATCAATCAAAGTGCAACTTCATTGAGTCCATATGGCGTTTTCTTCCGCAACCAGCCAGGAACTCAGCAAGGCACCTATTCGTTCATGCTCGATCCATCTGGCTACTGGAAAGCCTACACATATGACAACGTGACAGGAGCCGCAAGCACTCTGTACGGGCATAAAGCAACCGTTCCACTCAATGGTTTCATAACTATTGATATCGTGGTACACAACAGCACCTTTATGTTCTACCTCAACGGCGTCTATCAGGGTGAGGCAAAAAGTCCAAAGTATCCCACCGGTTCACTCGGTTTCGCGGTGGATACTGGGGCGGCTGTATACATCAAAAATCTGGCAATCTATACATTACCCGCGAAATAAGGTATAGCGTCATAGAGTATAATGGTGGCAAGCCAAAAAGCAGAGAGAGAACGACGTTTATGTCTATGCCAGAAAGTACACAGACCCGATGCAATTCGAACCGCTATTGATGCCAAAGCTTCAGTTACCACGCCTCCAGAAATCGCTCCTGCCACGCGAGCATCTGCTGAATTTGCTGGATGAGACACTGGAACACCGGCTCACGCTCATTTCTGGGCCAGCCGGATATGGCAAAACGACATTGATCAGTCAATGGATCGCATCAAGGAGTACCCGCACAGACTTTCCTCATATTGCCAGCGTCACTTTAGATGAAGGCGATAACGACTCGATTCGCTTCTGGCGCTATATTATCGCAGCCTGCCAGCAATTCTCGGGGGGATGTGGCAAGGAGGCACTGGAATTGCTGCTTGCCCATCGGTTGCCGCCATTTAAGCCGCTGGAAATGATGCTCACAGCCCTCCTGAATGAATTGAGCCAGCTTGAACATCCCTGTATCCTGATTCTGGACGATTTTCATGTCATTCGCTCGCCGCAGGTGATCGAATCGTTGAGTTTTTTTATTAATCATTTGCCAGCTTCGTTCCATCTGGTTTTGCTGATTCGC
>DATGJV010000224.1:0-4552 GCA_035295005.1 Ktedonobacteraceae bacterium
GCAGCGAGTACCGCGGGAATATCTTCGGCTGGGAAATCCCCACTGCCTGGCTCAAAGCCAGCAAAACGGTCTATTGCATGCAAATACTTGATACCATCGGCCAGAACCGTCGCAGCATCGTCGCGCTCTAACAGTAGCGCCTCGATATAATCCGCGCAGATGCTATCTTCATTGGGCGGAGCTATCTCTTCAAAAAAGGCGGTGGGAAATAGCGTGACAATACCTTCAGAAGTTTCAGCCAGTTTTCTTGCATACCTTGCTGTTGCTTGCGCGTTGGTGAGCGAACAGAGCAGCAGATGTGTTGCATTTGCGGCAGTAACCGCGCCTCGCGTCCCGGCACCGGTGCGCTGGATAAGCATCCTTCCCCGCACATCGGCGGCGGCCATTTGTGATGGCGAGTTGTTGAAGTCAAACCCTTCAATTAAACGTCCGCCAACTTCACCGATGAGCAATGCATCTGGTTCTCTTTTGCGCAACGCTTGCGCCTCTTCCACAGTACGCACTAACCAGAGCGATTGAGCGCCTCCAGCGAAAGCATAAGCGGCAACACTGAAGGCACGAATAACGTCTATCACTATTACCACGCCGCGAGCCTCTAATGCGCGACTATGGCTGACCCGGTGAATCTCCATGCATCTCCCCAACTATGAGCGCGAATAATTTCCGGCCTGGGTCATAAATATCTTCACCAGTCCCCAGATAATGCCGACGGCAACCGCCACTTCAATCACAATCATGCTAATCCATAACCATATCAACGAATGTGTGGCGGAACTGGCGTCAATTGAGTCCGAAAGCAGTGGTATCAAAATAAGCAGGGGTACAGCAAGCAGGGCAAGGCAACAAAGAGCCACAAAACCGGGCAGTAAAACGCGCCACGCACCAGAGTCACGCAAGTTTTCGGTCTTTGCGGTACCATATGCCTGTCGCTGTTCATTCGCGGGTCTCTCTGAAGAGGAGGTAGGTGCAGCTATCACTACTGCTGGTTGTGCGCTGTCCTGTGGGGCTATCACCTGAGCATTTTTGCTGGTGGTAACATCGGTGTTTGGGGTATTAGCAGTGTTCTCGTCCATATCAATCTCCTGAAGCATAGTAATAATGGCTATAGTAAGTATATCACAGAAACCTTCTTGCAATTCCTCCCACTTTGCGCTATGCTTGACGCACATTCGAGAGCAAAGTAGGAGAATATGGCGCTAGAGGATACTGCACAAGCCCAATCGCAACCAAAAATCGCAGCATATGACAGCAGGCCCATTTCCTGGTGGAGCTGGCGGCCCGGCATCAAGCCGCGCAATGCCCTACTGATTGGAGGAACATTCAGTCTCGTTGCATTGCTATTCATGAGCCTCGGAATAGTCGTGCTGGCGTTCAGCATCGTGGACAGCATTTCTCCTGCACATAACGTGCCCGGAGTCGTCACACACCATTCGATTGCGAGCCTGAACAATACGTACTACCTGACTCTGCGCTTGCAAACGCCGGGGTTTCCCACTACAGTTTCAGCAGAAGTCAGCGCTGATGCCTACCACACTATTCACGATGGCGATCATATCCTGGCGGAATATACACCAATGTTGCATGTTCTACATGCCCTGGATAGCGTTAGCCAGCAAGGCCAACACAATCAGCAGTATGTACTGCCAAACTCTGGCATTGTCGGTATCTTATTCGGTGCCATCGCTCTCCTGCTGTTGGGCATACTTTTACTGCCCTATCCCGTCGTACTGGCACGCTGGGGATGGCGCGACCTGTACTCTGAGCGGTACGCTCAACAGAAGCCATCTCAGTTAAGCGGCACAGTTGTTGCCTTACGCGCCGCCACCGAAACGCATATGCGCCGCCCCGGTCTGCTACCCCGTCGCGGAATACGCACATGGTACGGAGTCGCAATACTCCCTACAGCACATACAAATGATACAGGAGCAACACGAGTTATTACTTTCGCCGTCAATCAAGAAGTATATAGAACGGTAGAAGAAGGTACCGAAGTCACCATTACATACTCACCTCATCTCCATTATACCTACTCATTGAAGCAGACAGACGAAAAAAGTGCATAAACAGACGTTCTTGCTCCAGCCTCAGCAAGTGACGCAACTTGCTCAGCGTGCCTTAGATCTGCTCTTCCCACCGCACTGCGCCGGTTGTTATAAGCAAGGCACAATCCTTTGCTCATCCTGCATGGCAGCAATATCGCTCATTGTTCCTCCGGTCTGTCAAAGCTGCGGCGCATCATTGTCCGCGCTACCATCATCTGCCTCGTCGCTTTGCCGGCAGTGCCAACGCTACCCATTGGGGTTGAGCAAATTGCGAGCGATGAGCGTGTATCAAGAGCCGTTGCGCTCTTGCATTCACGCCCTGAAATACGAGGGAAATACACGCCTCGCCGAACCATTAGGGCAGATGCTCGCTTATGCCTGTAGCTACTATCATCTTGCAGCCGATGTCGTTATCCCTGTACCACTGCATGTGGAACGGCAAAAAGCTCGTGGATACAATCACGCTACTTTGCTGGCAAACAACTGTGCGCAGCATATCGGCATAGCGGTCCGTAATGATATACTGATACGCCACCGCGCAACACCCGCGCAAGTGGGACTGACCGCCAGTGAGCGCAGCCGCAACGTCGCAGGGGCATTTGCCTGTTCTCCACAATTTGCAACTGGTATGCTTGCCGGGCGTACAATAGGTATTATTGATGATGTCTCAACCACAGGCGCAACGTTGGCCGCCTGTGCCGCACCGCTCTTCGCGGCGGGGGCCAGTACCGTATGGGCGCTGGTGCTGGCACGCCCGAAGGATAAAGAATACTTTTGACACGTGGACATGTATAGACGGAAAAATAGGAAGGAATCCAGTACATATGAACCGGGAAATGGAACACATTGACATGCTTGCTGGCACAATTGGCTTTCGTGTCGCCACCACGGAAGGAGAACGCCGTGCAGGTCGTTACATCGAACAAGAACTGGCTCATTATGGACTGCACGACGTGCGACAGGAACCATTTCCCTGTTCGAGTGAGATAGTGGGTGGCCTTTTTCCCTATGTTCTCGCTATTATTGGTTCTGCATTGCTGGCACCATTCGCTCCCCTGGCTGGCCTGGGAGGGATGCTGACTGCTCCTGCATCCTTGATAACGGAGATGCGAAGAAACCGCGGGCCTATCCTGCGCCTGACTCGTCGCGGCACCAGCCACAACGTCATCGGCATCCTACCAGCAAGCGGCGAACGCAAAGCACAGGTCGTTCTCATGGCTCACTATGATTCTGTGCGTGTTCGCGGCTATATGAAGCCCCATTCGGGTAAGCCCGGTATAGCACGCCGCCTCATGCAACCCTTGCTCGCACTCTCGTATTTGACCGCCATCGGCTCAACAGTCGTTGGACTTGTTGCACGACGCAAGAACAAAGCAGAGCTTATTCGTTCCACGCGGCGCATTGGCGCTACCGCAAGCGCAGCTATGCTGACAATGGCATCGCCTTTACTCATCGGGCAAGCCATTCCTGGCTTTGATGGCGAAGGCGCGAACGACAATGCCAGCGGCGTTGCCGTTATGCTCAGTACCGCCGAGCAGTTGGCGCAGACTCCTTTAGAAAATACCGAAATATGGTTCGTCGCAACCGGTGCCGAAGAAACTGGACTTAATGGCGCTCGCGCTCTTATTCAGGAGCATAACAAAGAACTCAAAGACGCTTATTTCTTCGCCATTGATACAGTTGGGGCTGGACGCATCCACTATTCGACACAGGAACGCTTCATGCGCAGCACAGAAGTCTCTCATGAAATGCTGGAAATTCTGGTAACAGCCTCTGAAAAGGGTCAGCACAGCGCAATACCATTTCCTATACGCGGCGGTGCCACCGATGCCGCCGCAGCCCTCGATAAACGCTACAAAGCCGCCTCTATCTGTTGTCTCATCAAAGATGGCAAATGGCCCGAAATTAACTGGCCCACCGATGTGCGTAAATACGTCGAACCGGAAGTTCTGCCAAAAGTCACCGCGTTTATGAAGGATATCCTTTTCGAGATCAACAGCAGAAGCAATACAAAGGATTGTTCCCGGCAGACAGGAGAGGAAAGACATGAATAAGAAGAGAGGCTCTCACACATATTCCGCGAGCTTCTCCAATAAGGCATCTATCTCAAAAGGCTTCGCCACAAAATCGTCGGCACCCGCTTTTCGTGCCGTTTCCTCGGCACCTGGATGGGCCGAGAACATGATGACGGGAATATGCTTTGTCTTTTCCTGGCTCTTGAAGTATCTGACGATTTCACGTCCGTCTTTGCCTGAGAGCAGCATATCAAGTAAGATGACGTCTGGCAAACCACCATTCTGGAGCTTTTCGAGATAATCGCCCTTGTCCGTTGTCATAACGATATATCCTTCTTCCTCTAAAATGATCTGAAGGAAATCCAGAATGTCGCGTTCATCATCAACCACAAGAACTTTTTTCTGTCTGCTCTGCATATACTATATCCTCCGTACCAGTATTTCTCTTTGCTTCAACCGGACACCTGTGAAGCTTCTTGCGTGAGAGGCAAAGCA
>DATGJV010000225.1:0-3949 GCA_035295005.1 Ktedonobacteraceae bacterium
TCAGACCTGCATCTTCTGTATCTTGCAAAGCTTTCTCCGCGTAAAACGTGGATGTGGCATATGGTTGCCCCTCAGATTCTGTGGCGATAACGAGCGTATCGTACATTGCCAGAAAGTTATTGATGGTATCGCGAGTAATCAAATCCATGATGTTGTACCTCTGTTTTCTTCTATTCGATTCGATGTTGGCAGCATTCGCAGCCTTGTTAGCAGTTGTGCTTCTGTATATATCATAAGGCATGCGTACCAGTGTACTGGCGAGCGCGTCCTACCTCTGATAAGTAATACATGACTTACAGTATCAACTTAATCAAGTCTACATTTAATACAACAAATGCGCACCTTACTTGATTTTTGTTCGTTATAGTGCGTATACTCTTTAGTAGATGAGAGTCAAATATCGTAACAATTCTGGGAATCTCTCTGCTTATTCTGAATTGTTTCTTCTAATGAGCCTCTAGAGGAGTATGTCAATGACGACAACGGCCACAAAGAATAAAACGAAACGTACAGCCTATCCACGCCCCCGTGTGGTTGGTATGAGAACTGAAGTGCCTTTATATAATGGACAAAGCATACGCTACGTTAACCTGGATAGCGCAGCCAGTACTCCGGCACTCGTCAAAGTGAATCAGGCCATCGGGGATTTTTTGCCCTGGTATTCGAGTGTTCATCGCGGTACAGGGTATAAATCGCGTCTCTCAACGCACCTTTATGAGCATGCACGCGAGGTCGTCATGCGCTTCTTGCATAGTGATCCTGTTACACATGAGGTTGTGTTTGTACGCAATGCGACCGAGGCATTAAACTTGTTGGCCCATCGCATTGCGCTTGAGCCGGATGAATTAGTGCTGACAACGCGCATGGAGCATCATTCCAATCTGTTGCCCTGGTACCGTCGGCAACATGAATTAGTGGAACTCACACCTGATGGACGTATTGATATTGAAGACCTTGAACGTCGTTTGCAACAGCATCGTGGAAAGGTGCGTCTGGTTACAATCAGTGGGGCTTCTAATGTCACAGGTTTGTTGTCTGATATTCGTCATATAGCGCGTCTTGCTCATCAACACGATGCGTTGCTGGCTGTTGATGCTGCTCAGTTGCTGCCTCATCGCAACTTTACGATGGGAAAGTTGGAAGATACTGATGGGGTAGATATCGTTGCTTTCTCAGGGCATAAGTTATACGCCCCCTACGGTGCAGGAGCATTAGTTGTGCCAGCCACATTGTTTGCAGAAGGTGAACCGATGCTTGTTGGTGGTGGCTCCGCCTGTCTGTTGACCCGTTCCGGCATTACCTGGACGAGTGGTCCTGATTTAGAGGAGGCGGGTTCTCCCAATGTGATTGGTGTGGTGGCGATGGCTGCCGCGCTAGAAGAACTGATGCGTTTTGGCATGGAGCGTATTGCGCAGCATGAGCGCGAATTAACACACTACACCATCCAACGCCTGCAAGATATCCCCGGTCTTACACTCTATGGCCCTTCGTGGGATAGCGTCCTGACGGGAGACGAGGACAGGCTCGGTGTGTTTAGCTTCAATATGGATGGATATCCTTATATGAAAGTGGCCGCTATCCTTGCCAATGAATGGGGTATCGGTGTCAGAAGTGGCTGCTTTTGCGCACACCTGTATGTCTCACACCTGCTTGGCCTTTCAGATGAGGCATCTGCGCAGATACGGGAAAAAATCAACGCGGGTTTCTCAATAGATTTACCTGGCATGGTGCGTGCCAGTCTGGGTATCGCGAACACGAAGGATGATATTGACCGCCTTGCAAGCGGTCTGCTAGCGATTGCTCGCGGCGATATTCGTGCCAGCTATGTCAAAACCGATGGCGGCGACTATGAGCCGACCAATGATACACATGCATTTATTGCTCAAGGTGAGGCATTCCTATAAATCTCTGGATGAGAGATGGTTGAGCAGGCATTGTAGTCACAGCTACAATGCCTGCTCAACCATCTCTCATTTATCCACGTCTCGCATTGCCTTGACAGTCAATTCATCCTTGCCTATACTTACAGTGGGGAATATCTACACATTTCGTTGAGTATTGGCTCCCAACCCGATTTTCTGGACGCCATTTTTTTCTGAACGCGGGAAACAAATCACTTACTATTGACATAATAATTAGACTGTTTTCCTCGTCAAGAAGTGCGTGCTGCCAGATGTATATGCATTGTGTTAGGAGAAGAGATCATGAACATCGCGAACCCACGTAGCATTATCTTCAAAATCGTGGCGACGGTCGTCACACTACTTTTCCTACTGATGGTATTTGCCTTGCCTGTATCAGCAAAAGCAGGTGGGTACATAGCCTCTCCCATTCCTGCGAAAGTGGGCAAGATCAAGGAGTATACCGTTCCTACACCAAATAGTTCGCCAGAAGGTGTAACCCCTGGGCCTGATGGCAATCTCTGGTTTACTGAGAACAATGGCAACAATATTGGACGCCTTGATTCCCAGGGACATATCACAGAGTTTCCCGTCCCGACTCCCAATAGCATACCTATCGGTATCATTCCCGGCCCGGATGGCAATCTGTGGTTTGATGAGTTCAAGGGTAACAAGATTGGGCGTATCACAACATCCGGCCAGATTACAGAATTTGCCGTTCCCACTCCGAAAGGCAAACCTGACTTCATTATTCCCGGCCCGGATGGCAATCTGTGGTTTGATGAGTTCAAGGGCAACAAGATTGGGCGCATCACAACATCCGGTCAGATCACAGAATACCCTATTCCCAGTGCCAACAGCTTCCCTGGTTATATTACCATTGGCCCGGATGGCAATCTCTGGTTCACTGAACAGAGTACCGATAAGATTGCTCGTATCACGACTGCGGGTCACTTCAAAGAGTTCTCTGTTCCCACACGGAACAGCAATCCTTTCGGTCTCGCCCCAGGCCCGGATGGCAATCTGTGGTTTACTGAAACGAACAGCAACAAGATTGGCCGCATCACGACATCTGGTCAAGTGACAGAGTTTCACATTCCTACGGCGAAAAGTACTCCGTTCGCTATCGCTCCTGGTTTCGATGGGAACTTATGGTTCACGGAACTGAATGGCAATAAGATCGGGCGTATTACGCCGTCAGGTGATATCACAGAGTATCCCATCCCTACCGCCAGTAGCGGCGCTACCGGCATCACTCCGTTTTTTGATGGCAATATCTGGTTTGCCGAATCTGGCGGCAATAAGATTGCACGGATTACGACGCATTAATGTAGCTTGAAGAGGGTGGTACAAAGACGTACAGGGTTGTGTGGTCAGCATAGTGACGGCCATAAGAGCCGTCACTATGCTGACCACACAACCCTGTACGTCTTTGTTTTTGTAATGAGACCTGCTCCGTATGATATACTGTATCTTTGATACAGGAGAAACTGCTTCGTGAAACCCAGAGAATATTTCATGCTCTTCGCTCTGGCAGCATTGTGGGGAGCGTCTTTCTTATTTATCAAAATAGCAGTAGCAGAAATGACTCCATTAACTCTGGTAGGAGTGCGCCTACTATTTGGAGCTTTGGGGTTGCTCATCATTGTTCCGTTCCGGCGTGGGATAATGCAAGGTTGGAATACACGTCTGAAGGGCTTCTTTTTTGTGGCTATTTTCAATGCTGTTATTCCCTATCTGACCATTAGTTGGGGTGAGGAATACATTTCATCGGGCATGGCAGCAATTCTCAATGCAACCACACCCCTTGTAATTGTGCTTGTCTCACAATGGTGGCCCGGCGGAGAACGGCTAACATGGATGCGAGTCATGGGTGTGATCATCGGGTTTCTGGGGGTTGGTATCCTGGTCGGGCCAACTGTCGTAAGCACAGGTGAATCAACACTCTATTTGCTGGGTGCTTTAGCGGCACTAACGGGCGCGATTAGCTATGCGTTCGGTGCGCTATTAGCGCATAAGATGCTTGCAGGGGCTCCAGAGTTACAGCC
>DATGJV010000226.1:0-8682 GCA_035295005.1 Ktedonobacteraceae bacterium
GATATGTTGACCGAGATATACTTCTGCGAAACCACCTTCGCCCAGTAAGTGCATCAATCGGTAATTGCCAATGTGTTGTCCAGATAAACACATTGTTGAGATGTATTGGAAATTGTTCACTTGTTCACACCCTCGCTTCCCAGATAAGTGTCTTCATCTATCTATGGCACACGGCATACTTCTGTATTACGTATCTAAATTGTAGCGCCAAATGTATGACAGGCAATATAGACGTACTGCCATAAGTATGACAGCATGTAGCTGTTTCATATTGTTTCTAGTTGTGTATCTCATTTTCATGGAGTTTCTCGAAAATGCGACAGTAGCAATCATTTAAGTGAACACTGGTAGTGAGCGTACCTGAGACCACATGTCCTCCATGCACATGTATATCCCATGCAATCTTTCCTTGAGATTCCACAAGAAAGTTTTTTCTCAGATCACCGGTTAAGGCACCTGCATTCACAAAATGTACCTCAACACCTATCTGGCTCAAATGAGCGGCGACAGTCTGTATGGCCGGTGTAGAAAGTTCTTGCATGTCCTTCAACAGGATAATATGCTTCATTTTTCCGCCATTACCAATAAAGTTAGTTGTTGCCTTCACAATTGTCGCCTCTTCCCAGAAGGCGATGGCCCCCGATGACAGAGTTGAAAGAAAAGTAGCGCCGGGATAGCATTGTAAGGTGCGATTATAATAATGGCGTAGCCGCAAGATATCATTCACCTGAACCTTCCTTTCCGCAATGGCATCTTGAAAAAATGCAACCACATCCAGAAAGTATTCTTTTTTGAGAACTTTGATTAGACCGGGGTCTATCTGCTCAAGCATGTCTTCCGCCATCTTCTCAAGAGCAACTTGCAACAATAATCTTTGAACACGCTCATGTATTTCAGCGATACGGCGTTGAATGAGTACCAGAGAACTCAAAGCAAGCGACATCAGCAAAAGAGTCAGCATAGGAATACGGCTGGCAGGAACTAAGGAAAAAAGGCCAAAGAAATCTGCCAGTGAAACCAGTAAAACGGCCACAGTTATTATTGGAAGCAATAAATCTTCAATATAGCGAGTTAACTTTGACATATACCACCTCCGCTCTAAAAGTTTGCAAGCAAGATAATAACTGCTTACAGGCAGTGTAGCATGTTGGATGTGTCAGTCATTCCCTGACAGATACAAAAAATGTGACAGTCATAATATGTTCGCTTTATTGATCGAGATATTAGCTGCTTTTTTATAAAATGCAGAAGTCTTCGTCTAATGTATATGCAACCTGGAAAACAGAACAACGCTTATCTGTTTCGTTCCACAGGAGATGGATATGTTAACGAAAGATCCTTATGACTTTATCGAATGGAATCCTGAGCATGATCGAAGTAGAACGGTCGTTTTGATACGAGAGGAAATGTATGAGCGCAGAGGTACGTCTACGCGCAAAATGGAGAAGCAATGGGTGGGCTATGTATATGATCTGATCACATTATGTACGCTCGCGACAGCGGTAGCAACTCTTTTAAGCCTCTTCCATAACTAAGACAACTTCTTTTACCCGAAAAGAAGTTGTCCTTTGCATCAAAGGTACGAAAAAACAAACACGTACCATGTACTGACTATTTCATAGAACAGATGTATCAGATGAGCAAGCTGAACTGGAAGGATGAGAGCGTTCCCATCCCTCTAATGTCTCAAGCTTCCAGAAACGGGTACCTTTCCCTTCGATTCCGGCGATGGCTACACGATAATCGGGGGGTATATCTTTGCAGAATTGCTCCTTTGTTGCTGATTTGTTGAGTAGCCAGCTTGACCGGCTGATGGTCGAATCTTGCCCGGCGTGCGCCTCTCGCCAGTGCTGGATGCGCGGCAACCCGGCTTCTGGTATCTCGACATCACAAAGTGGGCAACATTCATCACGCCGAAACTCCATGCGGTGAAGCTGTTTCTTTTTCGCCGGAGTATATGCATCGCGCCAGACCACACAATCTTCGTCTTCATCCTCATCATCGTCTTTGTAACTCCAATCCTCATCCCATTCGAGATAGCGCATGGCCTGTGCCATCACGTATTCCTGTTTGCTGTCAAGCTGACGGGGACATAGCGCAGCACTATTGATGCCCAGTTCCTGGAGAATGTCTTGAATCGGATACTGCAAGCTCTCGGCATCAGTCACAGCACGTCCATAATACTCGCCTGACTCGCGGCTCGCTGCTGGTGTGTTCTTTAACGTATGCAGTTGCTCTGGTGAAAGAAATGTTTCAGATGTGCGCAATGGCAAATGAAAAACGTAGTGAGAGTTGGAACTACTGTACAGGAATGCGACCAGGCTCAATCCTTCGGGATCAAGCTTCCTGAGATCACTATCATCCGCATCATACCAGCTATCTGGACACTCCAGATAGTAAAATCGGCGATCTGTAATGGAGAGTAGATCGGTTGGAGCAACATATAATGTTGTAAGCTCATCACAGGGAATCGGCTGGCGTGTAGCGCGGGCCTCCTGCTCCAGTTCCTGCAGTTGCTGGAAGATATACTGGCGTACCTGCTCTCTATCAAATACTTCGTTATGCGTGGGAGGAGGTACTTCCTGCCCTGCCATACGCTTGTAAAACTGATAGGCTATCTGATTAAAATGCTCATCAATATCCGCCATCATTGGATCAGGATCGGATAACCCTTCAAGCCGTTCTACCACAGATTCGGCTGCCAGGTCCGCGGCAACTGCCATATCTATGTCTTTGCCAAAGCCCTCTATGCCGTCAATGTAGGCGACAGCTTTTAGAGCGTCGGTAGCATAGAGATAGTGCAACAGTACTGCTTTGACCTCGTACAGTCCCTGACGGTCGGCGAAAAAGAGTTGTTCTCGCGCTTTCGCCCAGTGGTTCAAATAAAACAGAAGACATAATGTCCGTTCAATGCGTTCCGGCTGGCAAATCTCTCCCAGGTGAGATAAAGTAAGGCCCGCGCCTTCGTAAGAATCCTCTGTTTGCATAATGATGATCCCTCTCTTTTCAAGCTATATACATTCAGCAATGTTGGTAATCCTTATATCAACATGTGCTTACTATCTATATACCTACGCTGGAAGAAAAAGCGGAAAGCAAAATCGTGAAATCTGCGATCTTGCTGAAAATTGGTCAATTTTCAGCAAGATCGCAGATTTCACGATGCCTCAGAGGGTCGGTTTGGCAGATACGCTAGCTTATGTTTTACGCTTACGATGCACTCCCTTCGGTTGAACAGGTTTCACTGGTTTGGGATATTGTTTCTTCAGCCCGTTCGTCCCATTAAAGCTATTCGACACCTTCACATCATCGAAATATGCTGTGCCGGCAGATTCACTATAGAGCGCAAGCTTGTAATAGGGGTTTGTCGCGGAAAGGTCGCCGTCAAAGTTTCCAATGGAGGTGCCATTGACCCAGACCTCGCCATGTCCTGTTGTCACCTCGTTGTCTTGCACCTCGATATTGTACCAGGTGTCGGGACTCAGCAGGTTGGTATTGCTATACAAATCATAACGGGTACGAGCACCATTCCAGAAGTAGACATCCAATCCATGCCGTCCCGCATCATAATACATCAGCCACATGTTCGTACTGTTCACGTCTTGCGCCATAGCAATGGGAGTGGTACCAGTAAAGCTTGAAGTGAAACGGAAGTAAAAACGAGTGTAGGTTTGCGTTTGCGCACCACTGTTGAGAGGCGCGGAGATAGCAACAAACTGACCGTTGGAGTTCGTGAACGCCGCTGCATAGGTGCCACTATTGACAACTGCTGTCTGGACAGTGGCCTGACCTGTGTTACCAGATGAAACGTTCCAATTGCTGAAATCGCCACTCTCAAAGCCATCACTAAAGTAGACACCGGCAGTGGTACCGGTGCCAGTGAGTGCTGCATGCTGCGGGCTATCCGCCGCGTTATCGGTCAAGGTCAGGCTGGCACTGCGACTACCGTTGGCAGCAGGCGTAAAGGTGATACTGATGGTGCAGTTGGCGTTAGCCGCCAGCGTACCAGGGCAATTGTTGGTCTGCGCGAAATCGCCACTATTCGTTCCAGCTAGCCCAATATTACTGATAGTCAGGGCAGAGGTGCCGCTATTCGTCAGGGTAATCGTCTTCGCTGTACTCGTTGTGCCGACATTCTGGTTGCCGAAGCTGAGGCTGGTCGGACTGAGACTGACCGCGGGAGCCAGTACGCTACCGGTACCACTGAGCGCAAGATTCTGCGGGCTGTCCGGGGCATTATCGGTGAAGGTCACACTGGCACTCTTCGTACCGGTGGCACCAGGCGTGAAAGTCACACTGATGGTGCAAGATGCGCCATTGTTAAGCGTACTCGGACAATTGTTGGTCTGCGCAAAATCGCCCGCGTTTGTTCCACTCAGAGCGATATTGCTGATATTCAAGGGAGCATTGCCACTGTTCTTGAGCGTTACCGTCTGCGGCGCACTTGTCGTACCAACTACCTGGTTGCCGAAGCTCAAACTGCCGGGATTCAAACTCACTGCTGGAGCCGGTGAGACCTGACCGTTATAGGAGTCCGCGACTTTCACATCGTCTATGTACATAGTACCGGCGGCGCTATCGAAGAGCATGAGCCGGGCATAGGGTAGCGTTGTGGAGAGGTCGGTATTGACGACACCGATAGAGGTACCATTGAGCCAGACCTCGCCATGCCCCGATGTTATTTCACTATCCTGCACCTCGATACTGTACCATGTGTTGGCACTGAACACATTCTGGGCGCTGAATACACTGAAAGTGTTGCCAGAACTATTCCAGAAGTAAACATCCAGGCCATGCCGGTTGCCGTCATAATCCATTTCCCATACATTGCCGCCATTCGCGTTGCGCGCCAGTGCCAGCATCGTACCACTTGCCAGGCTTGAGAAGCGGAAGTAGAAACGGGTGAAGGTCTGCGACTGAGCGCCACCCGGTAGAGCCGTGTAGAGGTAGACGTATTGACCACTGGTATTTGTAAGAGAGGCCGCGTATGCCCCACTATTCACCACAGACGTTTCAACACTTGCTGTGCCTGTGCTATCGCTATTTTGCAACGTCCACTTGCTGAAGTTTCCGCCTTCAAAGCCATCGTTGAAGTAGGTGCCTGAACCTGGAGACGTGCCAGTGCCGCTCAAGGCTTCGTTCTCTGGACTATCAGCCGCATTATCGGTAAAGGTCACGTTCGCACTACGTGAGCCGGTAGCCGTAGGGGTAAAGGTCGTCGTGATGGTGCAACTGGCATTGGCAGCCAGACTACCTGGACAGTTATTGGTCTGCGCAAAGTCTCCCGCGTTGGTACCTGTAACCGCAATGCTGCTGATGGTGAGAGGAACTGTCCCCGTATTGGTTAGTTTTACAGCCGCCGTTGCGCTCGTTGTACCAACATTCTGGTTGCCAAAACTCACGCTCGTTGGGCTCAAGCTCACGACAGGAATGGTTGTGGTACCATTGCCGCTCAGCGCCACGTTCTGCGGACTACCAGGCCCACCATCTGCAAATGTCAGGTTAGCGGTACGGCTACCACTGTTCGTGGGCGTAAAGGTAACGCTGACGTTACAAGATGCGTTAGCAGCCAGGCTACCGGGACAATTGTTGGTCTGGGCAAAATCGCCGCCATTCGTCCCCGTCAGGCCGATGCTGCTTATGCTTAAAGCAGATGTCCCACTATTGAACAGCCTGATTGTCTGCGCCGCGCTTGTTGTGCCAACATTCTGGTTGCCAAAACTCACGTTCAGAGGACTTATATTCACTGATGGTATCACACCTGTGATGAAACTGTTGAGGATATTGGCCGTCATTTGCTGTATACCCGCGTTGGCGTAGGTATTGCTCTGGATATTCGCCAATCCCCAGCTCCACTGGATAGTACCGCCCGCGAACACCCGCGCTCCGCTTGACGCGGTATACAGAGTTGCATTTGAAACCGAACTGCCCACCTGGGCACCAACGACGGGGGAGTTGGAGAGCGTCGTCAAACCTGGGGGAGTTGCGCCATTGTTCCACACCTTATCGTATTCGTATCCCACGATGCCAGGTATTGATGAGCCATCCACAAAACCGGTACCAGCATAGACCCAGTTTGTCGAATTTTTTACCACGAAGGGATAACTCTGGTTCACCTGGTCCTCATACATAACCCCGATAAGCCCGTTTTCCGGCAAATTCACCGGAGCAGCACGCCAATTTGTCGTTACAATTGCATTATTGACGTTCCACATCGGATCGGGGCCGGCACCGGAAGATGGATCGGTAGCGAAGTCTTTGTAGCCAACCTCCACCCGGTCTGGATTTCCCGCCGCATTCGGCTCGAAGCGAATTTGCCAGTACATGGCATTCGCCGAGAAAAAGGCAACGTTGACACCGGCATTAATGGCGCTTTGAACATTGTCCCGCATGCCTTTTGACCAGTACTCATCGTGACCAACCGAGAGGAACGCCTTATGGTTTGTCAGAGGATTGGCGTTGGTATCGGTGTCAACATCGGTCGTGTATGTCAGGTTATACCCTTGCGATTCGGCCCAGTAGACGAACTTATATTCATAAAAGAAGTAATGGCCCGCGCCATTGCTATCACCGGGGCTGAATGGGCGGTCGAACGATACCTTTGTCGCATGAGCGTAGGGATACACACTTTTATTCGTAAGGTTCGTATAAAGGCTCGTACCGCCCCAGCTATTGTAGGCTTGATAGGTAGTCACACTGGTCTGGAACTCGATATCCTCATTGCCGCCATCATTGCGGACGACAAAGAAAATAAAGCTTGAATTGCCTGTCGAGGTGGTCAATTTCGCCAGGTACACCCCGGTAACCCAGTTGGATGGAATAGATAGCGTTGTTGCCTTTGTCCAATTGCACGCGATAATGCCGGTCACGGGATCGGGTGTTGGAATAGCTTGATGCAATCCTGGAAAGCTACCAAGAGATGTGATCTTGCGTGCCCCAACGCCACCGTAATAGCCAGTACGAAAAATATCTATCGTAAAGCTGGGAGCGGTAGTTGTCACAAAAAAGTCTAACGAATCACCATGATTCACACTGATTTTCGAACCATATCCCGATATGGCATCGTCCTGCAACACCGAACTGAAATCATTCCAGCCAGGCGTACCCGGATTTTCATTCTCGATCTGAATTGGGTTCAAGCTATCAGCATGTGCGGTAGCGGGTGCGACTGAAAAACCCTGTGCCGGATTGTGTGATGATACTATTGCTATCATCGTAATCACTACTATGCTTATGAGCATGAGCCGCACGTGCAGCTTCAGTACCTTTGCCATTCTGTGCTTCATAATAGACGCTCCTTTCCAGGCAGCATTGACAATGGTAGGGCAGATGTACCGGGTCCGCCCTCCATATACCTCTTCAAAATTACACTAGCACGAAAGTGTAGCAACATTGTGCAGAAGGTGGTTGCGGAGTGGTAGCAAAGAGGAGATGATGTCTAAATGTAACCATTGCAATCCCTCAGAGAAGGAATTTACCATATCAGAATGGATACGAAATGGTGTATCGCTCGCGACGATGAAAGCGGAGATCGCCAAATGTGACGTATTGTGTGCCAATTGCCATGCTGTGGAGACGCAAAACCAGCGTTACAGGAAAAAGGGGATAGCATATTAGAAGATAAAAGTCGGTCGTCGGTTCGCTTCCGACGACCGGCGGCCCATCAGGACTCTTTATCCGGCAATACTTCAATAAGCTCTGAAATATCAACCTTTAAAGCCCTTGCAATTTTGTCAAGAGTACTCACCGTCACGTCTTTCATCTCATTATCCCAGATCGCTCGTATGGTATTGTAGTTCACATCCGCCATACGGCTAAGTTTGGACATGTTGATTTTTTTCGCTTCAGCGATATCACGAATCTTCAATCGTACCATTGCGCTACCTCCATAGTAATAGCCCTATTATACCATTGACCCGGGCTTATGTCTATGTTACTATCATTCGCATACCACTTAGATAACGGTATCACCACCTGAGTATGCTAAGTAGTAGCAATCAGTACAAGAGAGGAAAGAAGATGGACACATCTAAACCAAAGCAGCATCCCAAAGCTGTCGGGCAACAGGCAGAGGCAACGATAATAGCAAGACTACTGGAAGTAGGATATAACGTCCTTGTCCCATATCTTGGAGAAAATTTGCGCTATGATCTGCTGATCGAGGATGCTGATGGAAAGTTCTGGCGCGTCCAGTGCAAAACAGGGAGAGTAGACAGCAATCGGGAAGTTATTGATTTCAAGGCTGCTAGCTTCTACTATCATCAACGTAAAAGTGGAACGAGCTATCTTAAAAGAGACTATCACGGGCAAATTGACTACTTTGCCGTTTATTGCCCGGATATGGGAGAGATATATCTTATACCTATTGAGCAAGCGACAACAAACAGCATGAGGCTGCGGTTACATCCAACACGCAACAATCAGGAGAAGAACGTCCGATGGGCGAAGGATTACGAATTGTAGCATGAAAAAAAGCCGGTGGTCGGAATCGAACCGACGGCCCTTGACTTACAAGGTCAACGCTCAACCGCTGAGCTACACCGGCATAAAGACTATGCACCCGTAATATACCACAGTTGTCAAGATGCCAATCACATCTTTTTGAGAAGCCAGAAGTTGAGACCACAACATAAGCTCAGTTTCTGGCTTCTTTCAATATATTCAATAATTCGTAATCATCAA
>DATGJV010000227.1:0-3832 GCA_035295005.1 Ktedonobacteraceae bacterium
GATTGTGACGCATAACATGCAACAGGCGGCACGTGTTTCACAATATACCGGTTTCTTTCTTTCTGGCAAGTTGATAGAGTACGCGCCAACGGTGAATATCTTTGAGCATCCAAAGAGGAAAGAGACCGAAGATTATATCAGTGGGCGATTTGGTTAAAAACCAGAGGGAGCAGTTGTGGGACGTAAAATACTGGTGGTGGACGACGAGCCGGTGCTGGTCGAGACGATAGCCTATAATTTAGAGCAGGCCGGGTATCAGGTGACAACCGCAGCGAACGGTTCGAGTGCATTAGAGGCCGCGCACCGTGAGACGCCGGATTTGATCATCCTGGATATTATGCTGCCAGAGATGGATGGGTTGGAGGTGTGTCGCCAGCTGCGACGCGAAAGCAATACCTCCACGACGCCGATTATGATGCTGACCGCGAAGGGTGATGAAATAGATAAAGTTGTCGGGCTCGAAGTCGGAGCCGATGATTATGTGACCAAGCCCTTCGGACGGCGTGAATTGCTGGCCCGTGTACGTGCTTTATTGCGCCGTTCAGAATATGCGCCCGCCAGTGACGAACGCACAGGACAGGAGAGTGTCGAGGAAGTGCCGCGCAAGACTCGCGAACTGGTGGCTGGCCCAGTACGGATTGACCTTGCCGGGCGGCGCGTTCATTGTCGCGGGCAGGAATTGGAGTTACAGCCCAAGCAGTTTGAACTGCTCACCTACCTTGTGCGCAATCGTGGGACTGTCCTCACCCGCGACCAGTTGCTGCACAACGTCTGGGGTTACGATTACGTCGGTGACACGCGCACCGTGGACGTCCATGTGCGCTGGCTGCGTGAGAAACTGGAGGCAGACCCCGCAAGCCCGCGCCTGATCCAGACCGTGCGCGGCGTCGGCTACGTCTTTCGTTCATGAATTTGGTCGGGCGCGATAAACCGGGTCCCTACGCGCTGCGGCGCTGGTCCAGCCTATGCGCTGCAGCGCGTAGGGGCCTGATTTATCGCGCCCTGGACACGAGCGCAGCAATGTGTCCGTGTGCCATTTGATATCCCCGTAACATTTGCGTCCTATAGAACGTATAGCATATAGCAAGTTGCTTAATTTTTTGTGGAGAAATGGAAACGCACATGCCAGTAAGCGGTGAACTCATAGGAACGCTCATTACAATATTCTGGGTCTGGATGCTCATTGACTGCCTGTTCAACAAGTCGTTGCGCGGCAAAGTTGGCTGGGCGTTGTTCATCATCTTTACGCAAATTGTTGGCGCAATGATCTACTTTTTTGTGAAGTGCAATAACCGTAACCCGGTTGAGGCGGTCGCTTCTTACTACAAAACCTTTGTGCAGTGGACCCAGACAACAACCCCCACTCCTCCCAACACGCCTTACTATACTCCCAGACCGCCGACGTCGGCGCAACCTCTCCAGCACGAATACCAGGAAGGCTATTCGGCACATCAGTACCAGCCGCAGCAGCAACGGGCCGTTGTACCCCTCAATCAGGTACCCAACCCACAACCCGATGCACAACAATCTCACGATGAGCAATACGAACAGCCTATAATATCCTATCCCGAAATGCCGTAGGGGTCCGCTTGAGCGCACCCAGGGCATGAACTGCAGCGATGTGTCAGTCCATACAGATCAATCATTCATGTGGTATCATGGTAGAAAAACAGGTATCAACCTCGTATTTTCTCACGAAAAGGAGCCAATTTTGACGCGCTTGACCACGAATCTGACACTTTCCCCCGATGCAGCGATTGATTTACACATGCATACGACGTACAGCGATGGGCGTTGGCCCGTTGAGCAACTGATAGAGTATCTGGTGGCTGATGGTTTTGATATGGTGGCGATCACCGATCACGACCGTGTAGATACGGTGGCCGGGATACAGGAGTTGGCAGCCGGGAAGAACTTGCCCGTACTGGCCGGGGTGGAGATGAGCACGCAGTGGCGCGGCAAAATGGGCCATGTACTCTGTTACGGGTTTGACCCACAGCAGAATGAATTACGCGAAATAACAGAAACCGTCGTGCGTCTCCAACTGGAGAATTCGCACGCCGTCCATGAAGAGTTGCTTCGTAAGGGGTACGAGTTTCCACGGCAAGCGGAAGTGCTGGCCGCCAATGGAGGGAAGTTACGTCGCCCGGTGGATAATGGATTGCTATTGCGCGGACATGGTTACGCCCCCGACTGGCAGACCGCTATGAAGATGATCACCGAGGCTGGTTTCCGTTCCATCCATGCCGATATGGCAGAGACGGTGGATGCGGCGCACCGGAGCGGCGCTGTTTGCCTCATCGCGCACCCCGGTCGCCGCGAACGCGGCTTCACCTTCTACGACACTGCTCTACTCGACGAGGTGCGGACAGAGGTCCCCATAGATGGTATCGAGGTCTACCACCCCTACCACACTCCTGAAATCATCGAGAGCTATCTCACATACGTGAAAAAACACGATTTACTGCTGAGTACCGGTTCGGACTCGCACAGTATGCCCGGACGTATGCCCATCAAGCATCGTGCCAGCATCAGCAAACGGTTGTTGGAGCGATTGGGGGTACGGGTGGGATAGAAATGAGCTAGCACATCCTTTAACATAAGATGCCAATTTGTTTATAACTCCTCTCGCTGACCAATAACTACGTCATTCCATTTTAATGAGGGAAAGCTGCGAAATTTATCATAAGCGGTACGAATTATTTCTTTGTCAACAGAAATATCATGCTTGATTTCAAACGCCTCGAATATATTTGCCTGATCATCGAATATCTCGATGTCGCCGGGGATTATGGTGGCCTGAACACGCCTACGCTCTCTCTACCCGCGAGCATCTGATGGAGATTACTCCACTACCGTTCCGCCAACGTCATATTTTTTGCGGCAACCGGCTCTATCAGAATAAATATGAGATGAGTGCCTGGGGCCAGGAAGCAAGAGCCAGAGGATTGACCAACCCAGGTGAAGCGTTTCGCTATGCTCGTCAAAAAGAAATCAGCATTCATGGAGGCTAGAGGGTTTCCACCTTCTCCCCAATCGTAATATACACTTCCCACCTGCGGCTGCGCACGAGTTCGGAGCGGCGGCGCAGGCCGTGTTTTTCGAGGGGAATGTGTTGACCAAAATCTGCGTCGGGTAGCACCTGTGTAGTGACGCCGCTCGCCGTGTTGCGGTCGGTGTAGAGTATTCTTTCCGCTTGATTAGCGGCACTGGAGTCTCCATTTTTCCTGTTATTTCTCATGAGTATGGACGGGCCATAAACAAGCATTTGTATCAGTACCAGGAAAGGTTGCAGGAAGCCAACAGGCAACAGGTTGGCACCTTCAACTACGATCAGGCGACCGCCAGGACGCAGGATACGCTCGACTTCAGCGATGGTGTCGGAATCGTAGATGTATTCTGACGGGAAAGTGCTGACAACGGTATCGAAGGAGCCATCAGAGAAAGGGACGTGTTGCGCGGAACCTTGAATAACCGTCGCTCGCGTACCAAGCGCAAGACGTTTCACCGTATCACGTGCGGCAACCACCATTTGTGGTGATTGTTCAACAGCATAGCAATTGTAGCCCGCTGAGAGCATATCCACCAGCAGATCGCCGAGGCCACAACCGATTTCCAGCACATCATGTCCCACAATGCGCGGTAACACCAGGCGTTGCCAGACGCGCCATTGTCCGGCGAACGGCACTGTACTGGCGAAGCGATAGAGATAGCGGTTTTTGTAAAGTGTTTCAAAGACGTACTTACGTACCTGGGGCGTCATATTATTGTTTCCCAACTTCGACGAAGATATCAAGCAGATCACTCAGGGTGTCAATGCGCACATCGGGCT
>DATGJV010000228.1:0-3576 GCA_035295005.1 Ktedonobacteraceae bacterium
TGTCGTGCTGGATGAGTAAACGCTGTACGGCTTGCTGCACAAGAGTTGGATTGAGCGGCTGCTGAACGAGAAGTAAAAGGGTTTGGTTCCAGTGGTGGAGATCGGGCAACTGGAGGTCAAAGAACCAGTGCTGAATGGGCGTGAGGGACACGGGACCCAGGACGAGGTCTTGCGTTGTCTGAACAGCAGAGACTTCGCCGACCACCAGCGCCAGTTGAGCGATGCTCTGGTGCTGGAAGAGATGGCGCGGCGTGAGCGGCAACCCGGCAGCAGTGGCCCTGGCGACGATTTGCATGGAGAGGATCGAATCACCGCCCAGTTCGAAGAAATTGTCATGGATACCAACCTTTTGTAGGCCAAGCACTTGCGACCAGATCGCTGCCAGGCTCTTCTCAACGAGGGTGCGAGGTGCCAGATAGGATTTTTCTAGCGCCGGCTGACCACTTGCTGGCGCTGGCAGTGCGCGGCGATCAAGCTTACCGTTGGGAGTGAGTGGTAGAGCTTCCAGCAGCACAAAAGAGGCAGGTATCATGTATTCCGGTAACAGCCTGTGCAGGTGAGCCCGTATATCTTGCACTGCTGGCGTTTGCGCTGCTTCTGGCACGATATAAGCAACCAGTGTACGAGTAGGAGCGCCGGACTGTTGTTGACCCTCTTCCGCAGGGCGTGTCTGATCTTCCCCATGGCGGACATTCGGGACATGCGTTTCTCGTAGCAGCACGGCGGCAGCCTGTATCTGTGGATGCTCGATAAGGGCAGTTTCGATTTCACCTAACTCAATGCGGAATCCGCGCAGCTTCACCTGATGGTCGGCACGTCCCTGATAGGCAAAGGTACCGTCTGGCAGAAAACGGGCCAGGTCGCCGGTTTTATATAGCCGGGCCCCAGGTTCACTACTGAAAGGGTGTGGCACGAAACGAACGGCAGTGAGTTCTGGATGCCCGATATAGCCACGGGCAAGGCCAGCTCCGCTGACATACATCTCACCGGGTATGCCTGTTGGCACTGGATGCATGTGCGTGTCCAGCAAATAGATTTGCAGGTCCGGTAAAGGTGTACCGATGATGCTCGCGCCGCCTGTACTGTCTGTGGCGAGTACTGCATCCCTGGTTAGCGGGTAAGAGGTAACATGGACGGTGGTTTCGGTGATGCCATACATGTTCACCAGTTGCGGGCGAGTGTCGGCATGCGTTCCCATCCAGCTTCGCAGCCGTGCCGGGTCCAATGCTTCTCCACCGAAGATCACAAATCGCAAGGACAATCCTATTGCCTGATGCTGTGCAGCTATAGTCTGCTGCAAGGCATAGAAAGCCGAAGGCGTCTGGTTGAGGACAGTTACCTGCTCTCGCGCCAGCAAAGCCACGAATTCAGCAGGCGAGCGGCTGACCCAATAAGGGACAACGACCAGCCGCCCTCCATAGAGCAGAGCGCCCCAGATTTCCCAGACCGAAAAATCGAAAGCCATAGAGTGGAAGAATGTCCACGTGTCCTGCTCAGTGAAGGAGTAGTATGGCCCGGTGGCGGCAAAGAGGCGAGTTACCTGCCGGTGACAGATGCCAACGCCTTTGGGCTTGCCAGTTGAGCCAGATGTAAAGATGATATAGGCCAGATTATCCTGGCAAACGCTGCTATTCGCATTCGTCTCCGGTTCCTCTCCGACGAGTTTTGCGTCACGGTCCAGGAAGAGTACTGTAAGACTGCCCGTATAGTGTGATATTGTGCCAGGCAAACGATCAAGGAATGCACTTGACGTAATGAGCAAGGAGACCTGTACATCAGCCAGCATATACGCGAGTCGTTCTGCGGGATAGGCAGGATCAACCGGCACATAGGCACCGCCCGCTTTGAGAATCGCGAGAATGGTTATAATGCTGTCGGGTGAGCGGTCGAGCAAGATGGCGACGCGCTTCTCCGGGCCAACGCCGGTTTTTATCAGATAGTGGGCTAAGCGATTCGCTCGCTGGTTTGCCTCTGCATACGTTATTTGTTCTCCCGTTGTCGTACTCAGGGCTATGGCATGGGGCGTGCGTTCCACCTGAGCCTCAAATAGCTGGTGAAGACAGAGATTCGGGGCTGCGAGTGTGGTAGTTACACTCCACTTATCGAGTAATTGCTGTTGTTCGGCTTCTTCGAGGAGTGGTAAGGTTAATAGAAGCTGTCGAGGATATGCGGTGATGCCTGTCAGCAGGGTTTGCAAATGCGTCGCCCAGCGTGCAATAGTGGCTTCCTCGAACAGGTCTGTGTTGTACTCGAATTCACCGAACAGACCGCCCTGTTCTGCTGCATCTTGCGAGAAGTAAAGCGAAAGGTCGAACTTGGAGGTGGTGACGTTCATATCCAGGGGTTCGAGTTGTAATGCGGCTGATGTCGCAGCAGAGGAAACAGGCGGCATGTTTTGATAGGAAAAGAGTACCTGAAAAATGGGATTGTAGCTCAAACTACGCTCAGGCTGCAAAGTTTCCACAACCCTGTCAAAAGGTATTTCCTGATGCGCATATGCTTCCAGTGCAAGGTCGCGCACCTGTTGCAACAATTCCAGAAAGTGAGAATCGACAGGCACATTGCAGCGCATGACCAGGGTATTGGCAAAAAAGCCGATTAGTCCTTCCAGTTCGATCTGTGTGCGACCAGCAATGGGAGTACCGACGAGGATGTCTTGCTGCCCTGTGAGGCGTGAGAGGAATGTAGCAAATGCTGCCAGCAGGGCCATGAAGAGTGTCACATTTTGCCGGTGACAGAGAGCTTCAAGCGCACTGGTTAGAGACGCGGGTAACGTGAATTGATACTTCGCGCCATGATATGTCTGTATGGCCGGGCGCGGATGGTCAAAAGGCAGTTCCAGGACTGAAGGGGTACCGGCCAGTTGTTTTTTCCAGTAGGCCAGTTCGTGTGTCAGGTCTCTATCTGGAGGCTCATCATCTTCAGCTTTGGCGTTATCAGAGGGATGATGGGAGATGGCGTCACGCTGCCAGACAGCATAGTCGGCGTATTGTATGGGAAGTTCCGGTAAAGCAAAGGATTGTCCATGAGCGAAGGCGGAGTAGAGCGTATTCAGTTCATGAAAGCAGATGTTCAGTGACCAGGCGTCAGCTATGGTGTGATGGAATGTCAGCAAGAGGATGTGGTTCGCGCTATCCAGCCGCAGTAGCGTTGTGCGGACGAGGGGGCCACGCGCCAGATCAAAAGGGCGGCATGCTTCATCAGTCGCGATACGTCGGATGAGGGCATCCCGCTCGTCTCTGCCGGAAGTGCTGAGATCCACCAGTGGAAGCGGTATCGTGAGATCAAGCGCGATAGACTGCAGGGGGCGTCCATCAACTGTGACAAAGCGAGTACGCAGGGTTTCATGGCGTTCTACGAGTGCTGCCATACTCTGCCATAGCGCGGAAAAAATCAAACTTCCCGCAAGGCGCAGGGCTGTTGGAATGTTGTAGACATAGCTTCCTGGTTCAAACTGGTGCAAGAACCACAGCCGTTCCTGGGCAAAGGAGGCAGGAAAGACATATGCCCTGTCTGTATTGTCTGCTCCGTCAGGAACTTTGTCCGTTGTAGTGGCTGTCTCATGCGAGTGTGGTA
>DATGJV010000229.1:0-9469 GCA_035295005.1 Ktedonobacteraceae bacterium
TTATATGCATCCATTAAGTTAATCAGGTGATCAACAACATAAGAGCTGTGTGTGGTGATAAGTATGTTTAATCCAGCATTCACCAGCATTGTCAGAAACTCAATAATTTTCACCTGGGCCGCAGGATGTAAGTTCATCTCCGGCTCATCTATAATGAGCAACTCTCCGGGACGAGCAAGATAGCGCAAATAGAGAACTAATGGCGAAAGCTCTTTGACCATTGAAGATGCAATAGGAATTTCGAGGACAGCATCCGGGGAGGGCTGATAGAGAATCTGCCTCCTGGGGTCTGGTTCCGGTGTCGAGAATTTGATTTCACCCATCAACACCTCTTGCTCCAGTAACTCAGCAAACTCTCTGTATTTTCTCACGTTTACATCGTTCCGCGCTCTTTTTTCTCTTTCCTCCTGTTGCCTTCTTCCCACATTAAAAAGAAGACTGAGCATTGTTACAAAAGACTGTACAGGCCATATCACCTCATAGAAAGTATTTTGCACGGCTTCATTTATTTTCGTATGCTCTATGATTCTTTCGCTGAAACGGTCGGTAACAAGCGTTGCTTTTTCTATCGGGAATATTCGTACATATGGATAGAGAGAGCGGTGTAGTACACTCAAAACAAAACTCACGATCTGTTCTTTCACCACATCGGGTGGAAGATCACCTCCGATATTGATGCCCTGCTCTTCTTGCTCTTCTGTATCATGAATCTCGTTTGAGGTATAGACAAACAGTTTATCCTCGCCGCGCCTCTTACGCAACGTTAAAAGTGCGCCTGCTGGCCCTACGGCAATCTTGTTGACCTGAGAAGATTGGACAACGGCATTGATGAATTCCTCTGTATTGCCAGCTAATTGTAATGAAATATCTAGATCATCAAAACGGAGCAGTTGCGTACTGAGAAATCCATCCATCCATGTTTTCGCAAGTGCCGCGACATCATTGAAATACGCCTCGCCATAATCCACAGCAAACTGCCTTATATCAATACTTGTGCTTCCCCCCACCAGTACCTGTTCAATAGCACGGTGTAATGGCTCATACATTTGAGGAACGAGTCCTTCAATATATGTCTGTATATATTTTTCCATGCCATAAGGGCCAAAAATACTTGCCATTACATAAGCGAGCCATGTTTTGCCTGAGTCGTTTTGCCCAATAAACACGGTCAGAGGTTTGAGGTCAAACGTCGCCTCATTCCTTATCGGTCCCAGATTGCGCACGGTTATTTTCACTTGAAATATCTCCAGCTTCGACCTTGCTTGTTCATCATGTATCTCATATCTGAGTATATCATCTACTTCTTCTCCATTTTTCGCAACCCAATTCTAACATACAGCAAGCAAAAGAGGAATAGAGTGGCAGCAGGGAGGTAGGCAAACGTGGCCCAGGATGCATCCTGGGCCACGTTTGCCTACCTCCCTGCTGCCAGAAAATCCACCATCAAGCGATTGACCTTCTCTGGTTGCTCTTGCTGCACCCAGTGGCCGCTATCGGCGATGTATTCGATGTGCAGGTCGTCCACCCATTGATCGAGGCCGTGTGTCAGTTCGATGCCCAGGGCGATGTCCTGTTCACCCCAGATGAGGAGTGTAGGGACGCTGACGTGAACTTGCTCGTCGGGACGCTGGCGGGGGAAGGTACGGAACAATTGACGGTAGTAATTGAGCGCGGCAGTCATTGCGCCAGGCTTGCTCATTGCTTCTTGATATTTCGCGGTGATATCGCGGGTAAATGCCTCTTTTTGCACGGCGCTGCCGCGCAGCATACGGCCAATCGCGTCGGCATGATTGTTTGAGAGCGCCCATTCAGGCAGCCAGGGCAGTTGGAAAACAAACATGTACCAGCTTTTGCGCAACTGTGAAAGCGTGCGCAGTTCGCGGGCAAAAGCTCCCGGATGTGGTGCATTCAGCACAATCAGGCGTTCGGTCATCTGTGGATAACGAATGGCGAAGGCCCAGGCCAACGCGCCACCCCAATCGTGTCCAACAACCACGGCTTTATCATAGCCCAGACCTTGAATCAGACCCTGAATATCGCGTAGCAGTGTCGCAACATCGTAGCCCTTGCGCGGCTTGTCGGTATCGTTGTAGCCACGTAAATCTGGTGCGACAACGCGATAGCCCTGCTCCGCGAGAACGGGTACCTGGTGACGCCAGGAATACCAGAACTCTGGGAAGCCGTGCAATAGCACAATCAGCGGCCCCTCGCCCTGCGTCACATAGTGCATGCGAATGCCATTGGTCATAATGTCGCGGTGTTGCCATGTCTCAGTCTCTATTGCCATACTTTTTATCCTTCACACACAAAATATATTATACGCAACAGAAGCTGCGCTTCTGTTGCGTATAATATATTTTGTGTTGTTAATCACCTTTGGTGTCATTATAGATAATGGCGCGTTTGACCTGCTCGATCAGGTCGGTGACGGGGATACCACGGGGACAGGCATCGGCGCAGTTGAAGATGGTGCGGCAACGCCAGACACCATCACGCTTACCCAGGATAGCCAGGCGTTCTGCCCCGCCCTGGTCGCGACTATCGAAGATGAAGCGATGCGCGTTCACTATCGAGGCAGGCCCCACCCAGTCGGGGTTGCCCCAGACGGAAGGACAGGAACCGGTACAGGCACCACAGAGGATGCATTTGGTTCCCTCGTCGTAACGGGCGCGTTCTTCAGCACTTTGCAGCCGCTCCGTACCAGGCTCGCTATCATAGGTGATCAGGTATGGCTTGACGGATTTGTACTTGTCGAAGAACGATTCCATGTCTACCACAAGGTCTTTCATCACCGGGAAACCGAGCATTGGCTCAATCGTTACTTTGTCCCCCACGTCACGCATCAGCACTTTGCACGCGAGACGATTGCGCCCGTTGATGCGCATGGCGTCAGAGCCACAGACGCCATGAGCGCACGAGCGACGATAGGTGAGGGAACCATCCATTGTCCACTTGATGATGTTGAGGACATCCAGCAAGCGTTCAATCGGCTCCGCTTCAACGCGATAATCGGCCCAGTACGGCTTTTTGTCTTTCTCAGGGTCGAAACGTTTGATACGCACTAATACGTTCATAATCTGCTCCTAATAATAGCCTGGAGGGCGCGATCAATCGGGCCCCTACATCCGGCTGGGGCGCGATCAATCGGGCCCCTACAGGCTGGCACATTGCTCCGCTCGTGCCAGCAGGGCGCGATCAATCGGGCCCCTACATTAGTATTTCCGTTCTTTGGGTTTGAATATCGGGTCGTCAACCATCAGCACGTCTTTGTAGTCGAGCCGCACGTCGTGAGCTTTGCTGCCTTTGTAGGCAAGCGTGTGTTTGAGCCAGTTTACGTCGTCGCGCTTCTGATAATCAAGGCGGAAGTGCGCACCGCGGCTCTCGGTCCGTGCCAGAGCGCCGTGAATGGTTGCCTCGGAGCAATCGAGCAGGAAGCCCAGTTCGATAGCTTCCATCAGTTCCGTATTGAACTTCTTGCCTTTATCTTGCAATTGTATGCGCCTGTAGGTGTCCTGCAAACCATCAAGGGTGTCAAGCGCATGGCGGAGGCTCTGGTCGCTGCGTTCAACGAAAACCTTATCATCCATCTCGTTTTGCAGCGCACTGCGCACACGATAGGCCGATTCGCCGCCCGTCGAGGACATCAGGTTGCTCACCAGTTCGCGGGAATACGCCTCCGGTTCGTCGGGCAGGGTCATATGATCGTTTTCAGCGATGAACTTTGCCATATGTTTCCCGGCACGGCGACCGAAGACGATCAGGTCTACCAGCGAGTTCGTGCCGAGACGATTGGCACCGTGGACGGAGACACAGGCAACCTCACCGGCGGCATAGAAGCCGGGCATTGGTGTCCATTGCGGGTCAATTACGACACGGGCATCAACATCGGTGGGAATGCCGCCCATCGCGTAGTGTGCGGTTGGCTGAATCGGTACCGGTTCGGTAATCGGCTCGACGCCCAGGTAGTTACGGGCAAAATCTGTGATATCCGGCAGTTTCTCGGCAATCATTTTCGCTCCCAGGTGGCGCACGTCCAGATAGACGTAATCTTTGCCGTCTACACCGTTGCCGTCCTTCACCTCCTGGATGATACAGCGCGAGACGATATCGCGTGGCGCGAGGTCTTTCATCGTTGGCATGTAGCGTTCCATGAAATACTCGCCTTTGCCATTGAGCAGTTTGCCACCTTCTCCACGGGCAGCTTCGCTGAGCAGCACGCCTACCTTATAGATGCCGGTGGGATGGAACTGGTACATCTCCATATCCTGCAATGGAATACCACGACGATAGGCTATCGCCATGCCGTCGCCAGTACAGGCAAAGGCATTGCTGGTCACACGCCATGCTCGCCCGTAGCCACCAGTCGCGAAGAGAACGGCTTTGGCATGGAACGTATGAATCTCGCCGGAGCGAATCTCCATCGCCACAACGCCGCATGCTTGACCGTCGTTGAGTAGCAGGTCAAGCACGAGGAATTCGTTGAAGAAACGCACCTGGTTCTTGATGGCGTTCTGGTACATCGTTTGCAGAATCATGTGTCCGGTACGGTCGGCGGCATAACAGGAGCGGCGCACCGGAGCTTCGCCGTAGTTGCGCGAATGGCCGCCGAAGCGGCGCTGATCAATGCGCCCATCGGCGGTACGGTTGAACGGGAGGCCGCGATGCTCAAGCTCATAGACGGCATCAATGGCCTCGCGGGTCAGAATCTCCGCCGCGGGCTGGTCAACGAGGTAATCGCCGCCCTTGACGGTGTCGTACATGTGCCACTTCCAGTGGTCTTCTTCCTGATTGCCGAGCGCGGCAGCGACACCACCCTGTGCCGCGCCAGTGTGCGAGCGCGTCGGGTAGACTTTACTGAGGACCGCGACGCTCGCGTTTGGCAACTGCATTGCCGCCATCAAACCAGCCCCACCGGAGCCGACGATGACCACATCAAATTTATAGTACATGACCTTTTCCTGTGTTCTTTTCCCGTCGCACTAACGCGGCTGGAACGTAATTAACGTAATCGTACCCAACATAAAGAAGGCGACGGTCAATGCTCCCACGATGGAGAGCGCGGTAAGGCGAGCGCCGCGCTTATGCACGTAGTCATCAATCACCACTCGCAATCCGTTCATGCCGTGCAAGAGGGCAAGCGTAAGTAACAGCCAGTCGTACAACCGCCAGAATGGGTTGGAATAGCGTGAAGATATGAATGAATACGTTGTCTGGGAGACATCGTTTGCCGCGTGCATGATAATCAGGTGAATAATAACAAGAAAGATGAGCAAAACGCCGGAGACGCGGAAAAAATACCACGAGAAGGTTTCAAATCCACCGCCCGCGGGCTTCGCACCAAATCCAGTCGCAATACGCATACGGTAACTCCTTCATCGGTCAGGAATATTGTCCTGAACGGGTAGCAACAACTCCTATCTCAATCCAAAGAGCGCGAGTGCATGACCGGGCAGGAACGGCTCAATGACGAAATAGGCCATTGGCACGAATCCGACCACGGTGATAATCAGCACAATAACGAACATTAATGCCTGGTAGCGCACGCCCTTGTGCCAGAAATCAATAGCCATGATACGCACGCCGTTGAATGCATGGAACAACACCGCGCCGATGAGGGCCAGAGATAAAATACGCACGACGATGGTATCAAACAACAACACACCGGCATTGTAGGCTGGAGGACCAAATCCGATCAGAGATATATCTACAATGTGGATGAAAAGAAATAGGAGAATAGCCAGTCCTGTGACGCGATGCAGCAGCCAGGACCACATGCCCGATTGACCTTTGTACATATTTTCCTCAATTCTTTAAAAAGCGGGAGATTGGGAATACCCCTGCAATAACTGGGCGGGCGAGACGGGACACAAAATGAGCAGAGATCGGAAGTGGAGGGGCCAGGGTACCCGCAAGGGGATACCCTGGCCCCTCTATCGGCGGACTCACGGCCTCTTGCCGACAAACTCACGGACACCATGTAATTATGCTCGCATCTCTAGTATCAACGTGCCACTCGCTACGATACAACGAAGCACGCCGTCGTGCCTCGCCCGGTTCAGTTCAGTTGACGTTGTACGCCTATTATACCGCAGGATATAAAGAGGGCGCAAACAGGGAAGGGATTTTTCCGAGGTTTGCAGATTTCGCGAAAAAAGTCGCCCAGACACTTCAAAAATGCGAAAAAATCGTGTATAATAGAGAGACGAGTGAAAGCCCCAAACAAGCATGCCCTCAGGGCGGATGGCGCTTCGCCTCTGCAAAGGTAGACCGCCGCGTATTTGCAGAGGTGTGTAAAGCGTTGTCCGCCCTTTTTATGATTCGTGCAGCACCTATAACCGGTATGTAACCCACTGGCGTACTAATGATTGTGACGGTGAATTCGTCAGCAAGCCGATTTATGAGTATATCGGTATTTCTTTATAGAACGCCCGAGCGGGAGAACTTTGTGAGTACGCTGCGCGGTCAACAGGGGTATTCGGGGCATGCACAGTTTGCAGGAGTTGAGCGAGAGACTGTGAATGCGCAAGAATTCCAGACGTTTTATCAGGAGAATCTTGGCCTGATTTATCGCTTTGTGTATAGCAAAGTGGGCAATCGGGAAGAGGCAGAGGACCTGACCTCACAAATATTTACGAAAGCAGTACGCGGCGTTGATACCGAGCGCGGCGCATTAAGCATGCAAAAATGGCTGTTCCAGGTTGCGCGTACCACCATCGCGGACTACTGGCGGTCGTATTATCGTATTTCAGTGAGTTCACTGGATGAATTGTTGGAGGCGGGCTGGGAAGGCCCGGCGAATGAAGAGGCGGCGGCCTTCAATGCAAGCCCGGTTGAACGGGTGCAGCGTATCTTGCAAGCATTGCCGGAGCATTATCGCGAAGTGTTGCACTGTCGTTTTCTGCTCAACCTCTCTATTCGCGATACCGCGCTCAAGATGGGGTTGTCAGAGGCGAATATTAAAGTATTGCAGTTTCGTGCGCTGAAACGTGCCGCAGACCTGGAAAAAGTCGTGGCGGAAACACTGTAATGGAAACCATGGAGAAAATGTACTATGTCAGGTGAAGATCAGGAACGATTTGAAGACTATCTGGAGCTGGAACAGTACCTGGAAGAGCTTCAGGCAGGCCATATCGCCCACCCACCGGCGGAAATGACGCCAGTACAGGCGCGAGTCTACCGTATGGCGGCACTCTTCCGTTCGGCTTCGCCTGAAGCAAGTGAGCCACGTCCAGAGTTCGCGGAAGCCTTGCGAGTCCGTCTCGAACAGGAGCTACAGCAGCCCCCGGCGGCACCACAACCGTCGGGAAAACAGGGAAAACAAAAGCAGCCCTCGCGCTTCTCACGACGGCGGGCCCTGTTCGCGGGCGGTGTCGCGGTTGCCGCCTCGCTGGCTCTCGGCGTTGGCATAGACCGCGTGATCGAGCAGGCTGGCAACAATGGCACGCAGACCAACACTACTACAAACACTGCCTTGATAGGCGCAGGAATCCCAACAATATTGCATCCTGTCACAACGGTGGCAAAACTGGGCAGCGGCGCGGTTCCCTTTAGCGCCAATGGGGTGGTTGGCTATGTCATTCGCGATACCAGTGAACCGGACAAAGAAGAAATTATCGCCATGTCCGCCGCTTGCACGCATATGGGCTGTATCGTCAACTGGGAGGAGAAGGATCGGAAATTCTTTTGCCCCTGCCACGGCGGCACGTTCACTGAATATGGCGGCGTAGATACCAGCACCGGCAGTTGGGGTTCCCTCTACTTGCGTGCGTTGCCGCGTCTCAACACGAAAGTTGTGAATGGTACCATCTACGTCGAAGTACCGGCACCCACCTCTCCTTCCTCATCTACCAGTGGCTCAACCATCTGGCTACGTCAGGTTAACAAGAAGTAGGCATTTGCTTGCCGCAATCTCGCTTTGCTACTTGTTAGATGTGGCTTACGGACTTACAACGAACGGCCCAGAAAGCCCCGTCTCTTTAGAGCGGGGATGAATGGGCGTTCCTTTTTTGGGGATTGGGTAGGGTGGGAACATAAGCTGGATCATCCCAGGCCAGGAAGCTATCAACGGCACGCCGGATGAGTTCCGCCATCGACACGCCTTCCTGGTGCGCCCGTACATGAAGACGTGCGTGTTGCTTTTCGGTCAGGTAGACATTTGTTCTATTCATCGGTTTAGCCTCTTGCATTATGCCTTTTATTGGTGTATATTTACTCTACCAAAAAGGGCAAGAAGAGGCAAGAGGCTCGTGCTGATCTACGAATACAAAGTTGCTGGCACACCAAAACAATACACAGCCATTGATGAGGCGATCCGTATTGTTCAGTTTGTGCGCAATAAATGCGTGCGAAAATGGATGGACGAGAGCGGAGTTTCAGCCAATGCCTTGCAGTGCTATTGCGCGGTGCTGGCCAAAACGTACTCGTTTGCCTCTCTCCTGAACTCCCAGGCCCGTCAAGTGGCGGCTGATCGGGCCTGGTCAGCGATCCAACGCTTCTATGAGCAGTGCCGGAGCGCGAAGCGGGGGAAGAAAGGCTATCCGCAGTTTCAGCACGATAATCGCAGTGTGGAGTATAAAACCACTGGCTGGAAATTCGATCCCGATGGGAAGCATATCCGCTTCACCGATGGGTGTAGCATTGGCAGGCTTCGTCTGGTTGGCAACAAAAAACAAAAAGTTGCCAGCTTCCCTCTGCACCAGATCAAGCGAGTGCGCCTGCTCAAACGGGCTGATGGCTACTATGTCCAGTTTGCCGTCAAAGCTGAGCGCAAGGTGGAACATGTCAGCACCGGCACGCAAGTGGGCATCGATGTGGGGTTAAAGGAATTCTACACCGACTCCAACGGCAAGACCGTTGCCAACCCACGCTTTTTGCGCAAGGCGGAAAAGAAGCTCAAACGCCTCCATCGTCAGGTATCTCGGACACACAAGAAATCAGTGCATCACAAGAAAGCCCAACAAAAACTCGGCAAGGCCTATCTCAAGGTCCAAAGGCAGCGTGAAGACTTTGCTCGCAAAACGGCAAACACGCTTATCATATCTCACGATCTGGTTGCCTTTGAAGACCTCAAGATTGCCAATCTCGTTCGCAATCACCACCTTGCCAGGTCCATCAGTGATGCCGCATGGGGCCGTTTCTTGCAATGGGTCAGCTATTATGGCCTGATCCATGGGGTTCCCATTGTGGCAATCGCCCCTCATTTCACCAGCCAACAGTGTTCAGGTTGTGGTAAGATCGTCAAAAAGAGTCTCAGTGAGCGAACGCATGTCTGTGTGGACTGTGGGCTGGTGATGGATCGAGATGAAAACGCAGCACGCAATATTCTGGCAAAAGCGTTGCAATGGTTCAAGGAACAAGGCTGTACCGTCGGGCAGACGGAAACAGGCGCATCCGCGCATGTGCGAAACGCCTCTGGACAGCAGACCACTACCGCCTCTCAGAGATGAGAGAACGGCAAGCCCACTGGATG